>NZ_JBSGXU010000111.1:16773-27531 GCF_053610205.1 Streptomyces sp. NPDC054932
TAAACCGCCGTAGGGGTTGCAACACCACCCCGGCCGCGTTTGTAGGCGGGGGGTTCCGGGGGCGCCCCCCCCGCAACGGCGCCGCGCCCGCCCGGTACACCGCGGGCGACCCCGCAGGGGCTACGCCCAGAGCTGGCCCTGGAGGGCCTCGATGGCTTCCTCGGTGGTCGCGGCCGTGTAGACGCCCGTCGACAGGTACTTCCAGCCGCCGTCGGCCACGACGAAGACGATGTCCGCCGATTCGCCGGCGGCCACCGCCTTGCGGCCGACGCCGATCGCAGCGTGCAGGGCGGCTCCGGTGGAGACGCCCGCGAAGATGCCCTCCTGCTGCAGCAGCTCCCGTGTCCGCGTCACCGCGTCCGCCGAGCCCACCGAGAAGCGGGTGGTGAGCACGGAGGCGTCGTAGAGCTCCGGGACGAAGCCCTCGTCGAGGTTGCGCAGCCCGTAGACGAGGTCGTCGTAGCGCGGCTCGGCCGCCACGATCTTCACGCCGGGTACGTTCTCGCGCAGGTAGCGGCCGACGCCCATGAGGGTGCCGGTGGTGCCCAGGCCCGCCACGAAGTGGGTGATCGAGGGGAGGTCGGCGAGGATCTCCGGGCCCGTGGTGGCGTAGTGGGCGCCCGCGTTGTCCGGGTTGCCGTACTGGTAGAGCATCACCCAGTCCGGGTGCTCCGCTGCCAGTTCCTTGGCCACCCGGACGGCGGTGTTGGAGCCGCCGGCGGCCGGCGACGAGATGATCTCGGCTCCCCACATGGCCAGCAGGTCACGCCGCTCCTGGCTGGTGTTCTCCGGCATCACGCACACGATGCGGTAGCCCTTGAGCTTGGCCGCCATCGCCAGCGAGATGCCGGTGTTGCCCGAGGTGGGCTCCAGGATGGTGCAGCCGGGCACCAGCCGGCCGTCCTTCTCGGCCTGCTCGACCATGTGGAGCGCGGGGCGGTCCTTGATCGAGCCGGTCGGGTTGCGGTCCTCCAGCTTCGCCCAGATGCGGACGTCGTCCGAGGGCGAGAGCCGGGGCAGCCGGACCAGCGGCGTGTTGCCGACCGCGGCCAGCGGGGAGTCGTAGCGCATTACTTCGATCCGCCGGCCACGGCCGGGAGGATGGTGACGCTGTCGCCGTCCTTGAGGGCGGTGGAGATGCCGTCGAGGAAGCGGACGTCCTCGTCGTTGAGGTAGACGTTGACGAAGCGGCGCAGCTGGCCGCCGTCGACGATGCGCTCCTCAATGCCCTTGTGGCGGGTCTCCAGGTCGGCGAAGAGGTCGGCGAGGGTCGCGCCCTCACCGGAGACGGCCTTCTCGCCTTCGGTGTAGGTGCGGAGGATGGTGGGGATGCGGACCTCGATGGCCATGGCTGTCAGTCTCCAGTCGTCTGGGAGTGCGTGAGAAGCGTGGGAAGGTGCGGCGCGCGGTTCGTCGGCCCCCCGCGCGGAAGGGCTCTGGTGCTCAGAGCGCAGGACAGATGGCGCTGGCGAGGCGGCACAGGTCGACGTGCAGCCGCGCCACGAGCAGCAGCCTGCCGGGCGTCTCGATGCTCACGTCGTGGGAAACCATGCGGTCATGTTAACGATTCCCGGTCCCCCGTTTGGAGTGTGATCCCGCATCATGGACGCCTACTGCTCACATACTGGTCAGTAGGCGTCGACGACCTGCACTTCTTCCTCGGTGATCACTCCGTCGACGATCCGGTACGAGCGGAACTGGAACTCCCCGAGGCCGTCCTTGTCCGCCGTCGAGACGAGCACGTAGTGCGCGCCGGGCTCGTTCGCGTACGTGACGTCGGTGCGCGAGGGGTACGCCTCGGTCGCGGTGTGCGAGTGGTAGACGATCACCGGGTCCTCGTCGCGGTCGTCCAGCTCGCGGTAGAGCTTCAGCAGATCCTTCGAGTCGAACTCGTAGAACGTGGGCGAGCGGGCCGCGTTGAGCATCGGGATGAACCGCTCGGGGCGGTCGGTGCCCGCCGGGCCGGCCACGACACCGCACGCCTCGTCGGGGTGGTCCTGGCGGGCGTGCTCGACGATCCGGTCGTACAGGGCCTGGGTGAGGGTCAGCATGAGCGACAGGATAAGCAGACGGGCCCTTCCGTACCGAGGAGTGGTACGGAAGGGCCCGCATGGTGGACACAAGGTCCGTGGGAGCGTGGTTCCCGGCCGCGGCAGGCGGCCGGGACCCGGTGCGGCAGGAGCTACGAGGCCTTGCTGAAGGCCGCGCCGCGCGGGTCGCGGGACTTCATGACCAGGTACGAGACGCCCAGGATCAGGCCCCACAGCGGGGCGCAGTACAGCGAGACGCGGGAGTCCTTGTCGGCGCCCATCATCACGATGACCATGCCGATGAAGAGCAGTGCGAACCAGCTCGTGTACGGGGCGCCGGGGGCGCGGAACGCGGACTGCGGCAGCTCGCCGCGGTCGGCCTTGGCCCGGTAGCGGATCTGGCAGACCAGGATCATGATCCAGGCCCACATGCCGGAGATGGTGGCGAAGGAGACGACGTAGTCGAAGGCCTTGCCCGGGGCGACGTAGTTGATCCAGACGCCCACCAGCATCAGCGCGGCGGAGAAGGTGGTGCCGATGAGCGGGGTGCCGCTCTTGGTCAGCTTGGTGAAGACCTTCGGGCCCTGGCCGTTGAGCGCGAGGTCGCGCAGCATGCGGCCGGTGGAGTACATGCCCGAGTTGCAGGAGGACAGGGCGGCGGTCAGCACGACGAAGTTGACGATCGCGGCGCCGATGCCGAGGCCCATGCGCTCGAAGGCGGCGACGAAGGGCGAGACGCCGGGCTGGAAGTGCGTCCACGGGACGACCGACAGGATCATGATGAGCGCGCCGACGTAGAAGACGGCGATGCGCCACGGCACGGTGTTGATGGCCTTGGGCAGGGTCTTCTCGGGGTCCTTGGACTCGCCGGCGGTGACGCCGACCAGTTCGACCGCGAGGAAGGCGAACATCACGATCTGCAGGGTCATCAGCGTGCCGCCGATGCCCTTGGGGAAGAAGCCGCCGTCGTTCCACAGGTTGGTGACGGTGGCGGTGTCGGCCGCGTCGGAGAAGCCGATGGTGAGGATGCCGGCGCAGATCAGGATCATGCCGACGATGGCGGTGACCTTGACCATGGAGAACCAGAACTCCAGCTCACCGAAGAGCTTCACGGAGATCAGGTTGGCGGCGTAGAGGATGACCGTGAAGATCAGCGCGTAGGCCCATTGCGGGAAGCTGTCGTGGGTCCAGTACGACATGTACTGCGCTGCCGCGGTGACCTCGGTGATGCCGGTGACCACCCAGAACAGCCAGTACGTCCAGCCGGTGACGTATCCCCAGAACGGGCCCAGGAACTCGCGGGCGTAGTCCGAGAAGGAACCGGAGACGGGCCGGTACATGAGCAGCTCGCCCAGGGCCCGCATGATGAAGAAGATGACCAGGCCTGCGATGGCGTAGGCCAGGATCAGGCTGGGGCCGGCCTTGGAGATCGCCTTGCCGGCGCCCAGGAACAGGCCGGTGCCGATGGCTCCGCCGATTGCGATCATCTGGATCTGGCGGGCGCCGAGCGTGCGGTGGTAACCCTCGCCGCCCTCGCCGCCGACGCCCTCGCCGGGCGTCTTGTCGTGCTGCTCGACCTGCACTGAGGTCATGTCTGGTGCGCCTTTCTCCACGCCGACCCGCGCCTTCATTGGCTGCGGATCGGGTCCTCGATCCCCCCGGATACGGATGGAGTTGCACGCCGGCGGTCAGCCGGTCCAAGCGGGCCGGAGGACATGGGTGGCGTCCCGTCGGCGATCGTGAAGATTTATCACGTGCTTACGGCCGCCCGAGGGGGAGAAATGTGGCGCGGGGCATCAAAAATTCACCCGAAAGGCGCCCAAATGAATCAGATCACCGTATGGCGGTGATCTGATCGTTATCCGGATTTGAGCGTCCGCTGAGCGAACAGTGTTCCCTTTTGAGGATTCTCAGAGGGTTTCGATCAAGGTTTCCTGGAGGCCGCCGAGCCAGAGGTAGGCCATCACCACCGGCTTGCGCGGGTCCTCGTCCGGCAGCCGGAACAGCATCGCGCTCTCGTCGTCCTCGGTGATGTCGAGGCGGGCCGCGATGGTCAGGCGCAGGTCATTGAGCGCGCCGAGCCAGCGCAGCGGCAGCTCGCCGGACAGCTCCAGCACCGCCGCCCCGTCGCCGGCCGGGGTGAGCCCGTTCAGACTGCGCACGACCGCCAGCGCGTCCTCGCGCTTGCGGGCGCGCAGGTCGTTCTCGGTGAAGCGGCGGAACTCCGCCGAGCGGGCCGCGAGCTCCTGCGGGTCCACCCCCTTGTCACCGGCCCCGTCCGGCGACCCGTACGCGTCGGGGAAGAGCCGGGCCAGCGCCGGGTCGGACGGGGGCTCGGAGGGGCCCTCGGCGAACAGCGCGGCGAGCGGGTCGGCGTCCTCGGCGGGCTCCGGCTCACCGGGGCCGATCAGCTCCAGCAGCTGGACCGTCAGGGTGCGCAGGATCGAGATCTCGATCTCGTCGAGCGCGATGGCGGCGCCGCCGCCCTCCATGGACTCGAAGGCGCCGCCCATCAGTTGCGGTCCTGGGAGAGGGTCGCCCACAGGCCGTAGCCGTGCATGGCCTGCACGTCGCGCTCCATTTCCTCGCGGGTGCCGCTGGAAACGACGGCCCGCCCCTTGTGATGGACATCGAGCATCAGTTTGTGTGCCACGTCCTTCGAGTAGCCGAAGTACGCCTGGAACACGTACGCCACGTAGCTCATGAGGTTGACCGGGTCGTTGTGCACCAGGGTCACCCAGGGGACGTCGGGTTCGGGGACCGCGAAGGTCTCTTCGGCGGATTCGGTGCGTTCGATCTCAACAGGAGCAACACTCACTCGTCCCATGCTGCCACCTCGGCTACGCCGGCGCCCAAACAGGGGCCGCAGGGACCGCTCCACCGGACGGTCCGCGGCCCCCGTGACGGGCCGGACGCACGACCGGCACCTACATCTCGTCACTTTGACGAAATGTGCGCTAGCATCGCAGCCATGAACCCTGCGGACCTGGGCCTGCCGGTGGACGTGCCGTCGACAGCGCTCTTCACGGACCATTACGAGCTCACGATGTTGCAGGCCGCCCTGGCCAACGGCACCGCCGACCGACGCTCGGTATTCGAGGTGTTCACCCGGCGGCTGCCCGAGGGGCGCCGCTACGGGGTGGTCGCCGGAACCGGCCGGGTGCTCGACGCGGTGGAGAACTTCCGCTTCGACGGCGCCGTGCTGGAGTTCCTGCGCGAGCGGGCCGTCGTCGACATGCGGACCCTCGACTGGCTGGCCTCGTACCGCTTCTCCGGAGACATCTGGGGCTACCCGGAGGGAGAGGTCTACTTCCCCGGCTCCCCCGTCCTGCGGGTGGAGGGCAGTTTCGCCGAGTGCGTGCTGCTGGAGACCGTGATCCTGTCGATCCTGAACCACGACTCGGCGATCGCCGCGGCCGCCTCCCGGATGTCCTCGGCGGCCGGCGACCGGCCGCTGATCGAGATGGGCGCGCGGCGCACGCACGAGCTGGCGGCCGTCGCCGCGTCGCGGGCCGCCTACGTGGGCGGCTTCACCTCGACCTCGGACCTGGCGGCCGGATTCCGGTACGGCATCCCGACGGTCGGCACCAGCGCCCACGCCTTCACCCTGGTCCACGACAGCGAGCGGGACGCCTTCACCGCGCAGGTGGCCTCGCTGGGGCGGGGCACCACCCTGCTGGTGGACACGTACGACGTGGCCGAGGCGGTCCGCACCGCCGTCGAGGTGGCCGGCACCGACCTGGGCGCGGTCCGGATCGACTCCGGCGACCTGCTGCTGGTGGCCCACCGGGTGCGGCAGCAGCTCGACGAGCTGGGCGCGACCTCGACGAAGATCGTGGTCACCTCGGACCTCGACGAGTACGCCATCGCCTCGCTGGCGGCGGCCCCGGTGGACGCGTACGGCGTGGGCACCCAGCTGGTGACCGGCAGCGGGCACCCGACGTGCTCGATGGTCTACAAGCTGGTGGCGCGGGCCACCTCGGCCGACCCCAAGGCGGCGCTGGCACCCGTGGCCAAGAAGTCCACGGGCGGCAAGACCTCGATCGGCGGCCGCAAGTGGGCGGCCCGCCGCCCGGACGCCGACGGGGTCGCGGAGGCGGAAGTCATCGGCGTGGGGCCCGTGCCCGCGGCCCTGGCCGACCACCAGCTGCTGACCCAGCTGGTCAAGGGCGGCGAGGTGATCGCCCGCGAGCCGCTGGAGGTCGTCCGCGACCGCCACCGCGCGGCCCGCGCGAGCCTGCCGCTGTCGGCGACGCAGCTCTCGCGGGGCGAGGCCGTGCTCCCGACGGAGTACGTGTAACCCCGCGTGCCGACCGCCGGGCCCCGCACCGGTCCGGCCCGCGCGGCGCCGCTGCGGGGACTCCCTCGCCGTAGGGGTCCCGGGCGGCGCCCCCGTTTCGGGAAGGGGCGGGGTGGGGGAAGAGCCCCCCGCAGGGCCCGCCGCAGCACACCATCGAGCCGAAGGGCACGCGAAATGCACCGCGCACTGATCGTCGTCGACGTACAGAACGACTTCTGCGAGGGCGGCAGCCTCGCGGTCACCGGCGGGGCCGACGTCGCCGCCGCCGTCACCGAATACATCGGGCAGGCGACGCCCGCGTACCGGCACGTCGTCGCCACCCGCGACCACCACGTCGACCCGGGGTCGCACTTCGCGCACCCGCCGGCCGAGCCGGACTACGAGACGTCCTGGCCCGTCCACTGCGTCGCCGGGACCGAGGGCGTGGGCTTCCACCCGAACTTCGCCCCCGCCGTGGCCTCGGGAGCCGTCTCCGCCGTCTTCGACAAGGGTGCGTACGAGGCCGCGTACAGCGGATTCGAGGGCGCCGACGAGAACGGGGCGGGGCTCGGCCAGTGGCTGCGGGACCGGCACGTCACCGAGGTGGACGTGGTCGGCATCGCCACCGACCACTGCGTGAAGGCCACCGCCCTCGACGCCGCCCGCGCCGGCTTCGGCACCCGCGTCCTGCTGGACCTGACGGCCGCCGTGGCCCCGCACACGACCGCACGCGCCCTGGACGAGCTCCGTGCGGCCGGCGTGACCCTCGTGGGCGGCGGGACGGGCCCGACGGCTCCCTAGGTCGTGTCCGCTCCCTAGGTGCCCAGCAGGGCCCGGATGGGGTGCCAGAGCTCCTGCGCGCGGTCCGGTGCGCCGCGCCACAGCAGGCCGTCCGGGTGGTGCAGGACGGCCGTGACCTCGTCCGGCGTCGGCGGGTGCGCGTTGCCCCGCAGGTACACCGCCCGCATCCCGAGGTTCCGCAGCCTGGTCAGGGCGCGGGCCCGGTTCGCGGCGTGCACCAGCACGCGGACATTTCCACCCTCACCGGACGGCCTCGGCAGTGTGAGCGCAACCACCACACTGCCGCCCGGCAATCTGACGAAACCTCCACCTGGCACGGCTGTCATCTCCCCCGTCAATAAGAAACTCGTACCGGGCATCTAAACGCGATCGGCCGCCGCCCGCTAGAGGGCGACGGCCGATCATGCTTTGACCTGCGGTTTTACCGAATTACTTCGAGGACGGACCCACCTCGACGGTCATGACCTCACCGTCGTAGGTCTCCTTCAGGATCTTGATCTTGGTGTTGGTGTCAGTGACCTTCACCGATCCGGTCGGGTTCTCGTCGTAGTAGTACTTGCCCTTGCGGTCGTCGAAGACCAGGTTCGCGGGCTTCGGCTTCAGGAACAGCGACTCGCCGTTCTTGTGCAGCGTGAACGCGTCCGTGGAGTACGCGCTGAAGGTGGCGTCGTACGGCTGGATCTTGTTGCGCAGCAGGGTGCCGTCCGCCCACTTCATGGGCTTGGCGTTGGCGTCGATCGGCAGGATCAGGCCCTGGCCCGGGTGGACGCTGGTGTTGTTGTCCTTCTGGCTGGTGTCCCACTGCCAGATGAGCAGACCGTCCTGGTACGGGTAGTGCTCGACCCAGTCCGGCTTGGTGTTGCCGAAGCCGAAGTTGTACGGGCCCACCTTGAGGGTGGAGTCGTACGACACGTAGCGGCGGTTCTCGGCCAGGTAGTACTGCGCGTACTCCTTGGAGAAGCCGCCACCGATGCGCGAGAAGCCCTTGCCGGTCCAGCCGTTGTCGCCGTTCTCGGCGCCGTCGGTGAACAGCGCGGAGCCGTCCGCGGTGATGGTGAGGGCGTCGGCCGTGAAGCCCTTGCCGCCCGCGCCGCCGTCCGTCTGGTAGCGGAAGCGGAGGTCGACCTTCTTGCCCGCGTAGGCGTCGAGCGGGAAGTTCAGGTTCTTCCAGGCGCCCGAGACACCGGTGAGCGACGGGCTGCCGGAGGCGTCGGCCGGGATGGCCGTGCCGTCGGCGGTGCCGGCGAGGGCGGTCCAGTTGGCGCCGCCGTCCGTGGACACCTCGGTGTAGAGGTAGTCGTAGTCGGCCTCGATGTCCCACCAGCCCTTGAGGGACAGGGCGGCGGACTTCTTGCCCGTCAGGTCGACGGAGCGGGTCAGGGTGTTCTTGAGGTCGTCACCCATGTTGCTCCACCACTGGGTGGAACCCTCGGCGGGCGCGACGACGTCCGTCTGGACCTTCTTCTTCGGCAGCTCGACGACCAGGGCCTGCTTGTCCTTGGTGTTGAACTCCGCCACGCCCAGCTTGTGGGTGGACTTCGTCGCGGCCTTGGCCGTGTCGTAGTTCAGCCAGCCCAGCTGGAGCTTGTCCCAGGCGGTCATGTCGCCCGGGAGGTCGCCGATGGAGTCCTTGCCCTTGCCGAGCCAGGAACCGGCCGACATCAGGGACCAGAAGCCGACGCCGTTCTCGCCGCCACCGGAGGTGTCGTAGAGGTCGGGCAGACCGAGGTCGTGGCCGTACTCGTGCGCGAAGACACCGAGGCCGCCGTTCTCGGGCTGCATCGTGTAGTCGCCGACCCAGATGCCGGAGTTGCCGATCTGGGTGCCGCCGGCCTTGTTGTTGTCCGGGCCGGTCTTGCCCGCGGCGGTGCCGTAGGCGTACCAGCGGTGCGCCCACAGGGCGTCGGGGCCCTGCACGCCGCCACCGGCCGACTCGTCCTCGCCCGCGTGGACGATCTGGAAGTGGTCGATGTAGCCGTCGGGCTCGTTGAAGTTGCCGTCGCCGTCGAAGTCGTAGCGGTCCCAGAGGTCGTACTGGGCCAGCTTCGCCTTGATCTCGGCGTCGGTCTTCCCGGCCTTCTTCTGGGCCTCGACCCACGCCGTGACGCCGTCCTTGACGGTGTCCCAGACGTTGGAGCAGTTGCTCTGGCCGCAGAAGTTGGAGCCGTAACGGGCCTCGTTGTACGGGACCTTGACCCAGTCGGCGACCTCGCCCTCGACCGAGTAGCGGCCCGAGGAGGTCTTCTCGTAGTAGGTCTTCAGCGAGTCCTTGCCCTGACCCGTGGCGAAGTACAGGTCCTGGAAGTACTCACGGCTGAAGTCCTTGCGCCAGGCCGTGCTGTTGTCCTTGGCGCGGTCCGGCTGGGCGATCGTGTTGTGCAGCGGACCGGGGGTGCCGCCGTACTTCGGAACGGCCGGCTTCGGGCCGGGGCCGTCCGGGTCGTGCATGGTGGTGCTGTCGACCTGGTCGCCGAACTCGACGAGGATCGTGAAGATCTTGTCGGTCTTCTCGCGGCCGAGCTCGACGTACTTCTTGTCGTCGAGCTTGACGACCTTGGAGGCGCCGCGCTGCTCGACGCCCTTCTTGCCCTGGAGCACCTGGTCCAGCGCGGCCTTGCGCTGCTGGGCCTGCTGCTCGCTGAACGGGCCCTTCAGGTCGTGCTCGACGACCTTGGCAGGACTGGTCGGGTCCTGCCGGTCGGCCACCGGAGCGGCCTGACCCTTACCGTCGGCCTGGGCCGCGGTGACGGTGAAGAAAGTGGCGCTTGTCGCACAAGCAGCCATGGTCACGGTGACAGCGGCAGCACGTATCGCACGCCGTCTGGCGGAATTGCTGGTCACTTGATGTCGTTCCCCTCCCGCGGCCGCAACGTAGGTCGGAACTTCTCCATAGGAGCGGGGGGTTCCGCGCGGCGCGCGTCTCAAGTGACGACATTTGACCGGAGAGACGCAAGAAAAGACAGACCTTGACTTGACCCTTACAACTGCACTATGCGGTCAGGGAGTTCCGCTATCCGGACGTTCCACAGCCATACGGGGCGAACGGCCCTTCCCGACCCCGTCGCGGGTCCGTCCCGTCCCCCTTTCTCCCTCTGCTGCCACCCGGAAAATGATCCCGTGCGCCCCCCATGCTCCGGCACCGTGTGTTAGGTCACGCTTACCGGCGGTCCGACTCGGGCATCTCCCGTCATAGAGTCACTTGACGCGCGAACTGGTTGAGCCGACTCCCCCTCCCCTCCCTGAGGACGGATATCGCCATGCCGCGTCCGACTGCCGCTCAGCTCGCTTACGGGTCCGCCACGGTCATCGTGTCGACGATCGCCATGCTGCTGCTCTCGCAGACGAGCACCGGGCTCGGCGTCGCGGTCATCTCCGCCGCCGCGCTCGCCCTGGGTCTGCTCGTCGCCCTCACCGTGCCCGTCCCGCGGCGCCGTGGCCGCCATGCGGCGCGTACGGGCGCCCCCACGGCCGCCGGGGCCCCCGCGGAGCGGGAGGGCGCGACAGGGGCCGCCCGGGTGCCCGAGCCCCGGACGGCCGCGGCCGAACACCGCGTGCACCACTGACCTTTCACGCCCGGCGCGTTCACGCCCGACGCGGCGCGGGCGGCCTCCCCGGCGGGTCGGCCGCCCGCGTCGCGGGGCGTTCTGC
>NZ_JBSGXU010000112.1:0-27378 GCF_053610205.1 Streptomyces sp. NPDC054932
GGTCCCCGCAGGACGAGCGCGCAACCCAGGCCGAACGGCACAACCACGGCCGCAGGCGCGAGCCGAGGAGACCCTCGTGCGGGGCACCGACCCACACCCGCACACCGCCAAGCACCCCGCAGGGGATCC
This sequence comes from Streptomyces sp. NPDC054932, assembly GCF_053610205.1. Lineage (NCBI taxonomy): Bacteria > Bacillati > Actinomycetota > Actinomycetes > Kitasatosporales > Streptomycetaceae > Streptomyces > Streptomyces sp. NPDC054932. Next base: position 130 of record NZ_JBSGXU010000112.1, read on the forward strand.
GCACCCCGCAGGGGACGGGGCCCCGCCGGCGATTGAGGCGCCCACCCGGGCAGGGGCAGCCCCGCGCAGCAGAGGCACCGCCAAGCACCCCTCACTGCCGAGCACCCCGCAGGGGACACGGCATGATCGGGGCGTGATCACCACCCTCGCCGTCGAGAACTACCGCTCCCTGCGCAAGCTGATCGTCCCCCTCAGCAGGCTCACCGTCGTGACCGGGGCGAACGGGACCGGCAAGTCCAGCCTCTACCGCTCGCTGCGCCTGCTCGCCGACTCCGCCCGGGGCGGGGCCGTCGCGGCCCTGGCTCGCGAGGGCGGGCTGCCCTCCACCCTGTGGGCCGGACCGGAGAAGCTGGGGCGGGCGGTGCGCGAGGGGCAGCAGCCCCTCCAGGGGACGGTCCGCAGCGAGCCGGTCAGCCTGCGCCTGGGCTTCGCGGGCGACGAGTTCGGCTACGCGGTGGACTTCGGTCATCCCGTGCCGGTGGCCGGCTCCCTCTTCGCCCTGGACCCGGAGATCAAGCGCGAGTGCACCTGGTCCGGGCCGGTGCTGCGCCCGGCGGCCCTGCTGTCCGACCGCGCGGGGCCGGCCGTACGGACCCGTACCGCGGACGGCGGCTGGCACCGTACGCAGAACGCCCTGCGCCCGTACGACTCCATGCTCAGCGAGCTCGCCGACCCCCAGCTGGCCCCGGACCTCCTCGCCCTGCGCGAGCTGATCCGGTCCTGGCGGTTCTACGACCACGTCCGCACCGACGCCGGGGCGCCCGCCCGGACCCCGCGGATCGGCACCCGTACGCCGGTGCTCGCCGCCGACGGCTCCGATCTGCCCGCCGCGCTGCAGACGATCCGCGAGACCGGGGACCACGCCGCGCTGGACGAGGCGGTCTCCGCCGCCTTCCCCGGCAGCCGGGTCTCCGTCACCGACCGCGACGGCCACTTCGAGCTGGAGCTCCACCAGCACGGCCTGCTGCGTCCGCTGGGCGCGGCCGAACTCTCCGACGGCACCCTGCGCTACCTGCTGTGGACGGCGGCCCTGCTGACCCCGCGGCCGCCCGCCCTGATGGTCCTCAACGAGCCGGAGACCAGCCTGCACCCGGATCTGCTGGCACCGCTCGCCGACCTGATCCTCACGGTGAGCCGGGACACCCAGACGGTGGTGGTCACCCACGCGGCCCCGCTGGCCGACGCCCTGGCGGCCGGGAGCCGCCGGCACCGGGTGGACCTGCAGACCATCACTCTGGTCAAGGAGTTCGGCCGGACGGAGGTCGCGGGCCGCGAGGGTCCTCTGGACGAGCCGCTCTGGTACTGGCCCAAGCGCTAGGCGAGGTCCGCCGGGTCCGGGACGCCCAGCAGGCGGGCCGTGCGGGCCGCTTCGGCGTCGCAGACCTGGAAGTCGATCCGCCGCCCGTCCGGAGTCCGGTACTCCAGCACCTGCAGCCCCGGCCGCCAACTCCGGCGGACGACCGCCCGGCCGCCCACGGGCAGTGCGACCGCCCGGCGCAGGGGGGCCGCGAAGACCGCACCCGTACCGTCCGCGCCGGTCCGCAGCTTGCCGTAGCCGAAGAACCGCCGCCGGACCCCCTGCCGCCAGCGCGCCTGGCAGGGGACGGCGACGGCGGCGCCGCCCGCGGCGGCCGCCGTCCGGGCCTCCGCCCGGCGGGCGACCGACCTGCGCATCAGGGTGCCTGCCGTCAGCGCGACGAGCGCCAGGGCCACCAGTTCGACGAGTACGTCCATCTCCCCCACCTCTCCCCGGGCGACTGCCCCAAGTGGCCTCACACTAAAGGGTGTTCAGCGGGGAGAGGGCAGGGGATCAGGCCACCTGGTGGACCACCTCGCCCGCCACCACGACCGTCTCGGCGACCGTGCCCGGGATCTCGTCCGCCGCGACGGTGAGGATGTCCCGGGACAGGATCACGAAGTCCGCGGCCTTGCCGACCGTGAGGGAGCCGCGCTCCCGGTCCAGGAAATTGGCGTGGGCCGAGCCCATCGTGTAGCCGTGCACGGCCGTCTCCACGTCCACCGTCTCGGCCGGCTGCCAGGCCGGGCCGTCGCCGGACAGCGGGCGGCGCGTCACGGCCGTGTAGATGCCGACCATCGGGTCCATCTCCGCCACGTTCCAGTCGCTGGAGAACGCCAGCACCGCGCCGGCCTCGTGCAGGCTCCGCATCGGCCATGCCTTGTGCCAGCGGCCCTCGCCCACGTTCTGCGCCCAGTCCTGGCCGGGGCCCGCGATCTCCGGCGCGCAGTGCCTCGGCTGCATGCACGCGATCACGCCGAGCTCCGCGAAGCGCGGGACGTCCGCCGGGTCGAGGCACTCCACGTGGACCACCTGGTGGCGGGCGTCGCGCGGGCCGTTCAGGGTCCGGGCGTGCTCCACCGCGTCCAGGACGGTCCGGATGCCGCGGTCGCCGGTCGCGTGGACGAAGCACTGGAAGCCCCGTGCGTCCAGCTTCGCCAGCAGCTGCGCGAACTCCTCCGCGGGGTAGAAGGTCTCGCCCCGGTGCGCGCCGCATCCGGTGTACGGCTCCAGCAGTGCGGCCGTACGCGGTTCCACCACGTCGTCGATGTACAGCTTGAGCGGGCCGACCCGCAGCCGGTCCCCGGCGAACCGCCGGGCCGCGTCGGCGAATTCGTCCAGGTCGGCGTCGCCGGTGCCGCGCGGGTGGAATAGCGCCGCGACGACCCGTGAGCGCAACCGCCCTTCCGACCGGGCCCGTTCGAAGAGTTCGAGGTCGTCGAGGGAGTTCTGCGGCTCGACGACCGTGGTGATGCCGAAGCCGATGGCGTCGTCGAGGCTCTTGGCGAGCCGCCCGTACTGCCGGTCCGGCGAGGCCCACGGCACGCCCAGTTCGCGCAGGGCCCGGTGGCCGTCGCGGGAGAGTCCCTTGATGGCGAAGTCCTTGACGAATCCGGTGGGTTCGCCGGTCTCGGGGTCCACCGCGGCCGTGCCGAAGGGGAGGTCGGTGCGGTCCCGGGTGACCCCGAGCCGGCGCATGGCCGCCGTGTTCAGCCAGGCCGTGTGCACGTCGTACGAGAGCACGATCGCCGGGGTGTCGCCGGTGACGGGGTCGAGGTCGGCGGCGCACGGCATCCGCCCGCCGGGGACGGCGGAGTAGTCGAAGGCCTCGGCCTCGATCCATCCGGCGTCCGGGTTGGCCTCCCGCCAGGTACGGATCCGCTCGTGGATGCCCTCCAGGGTGCGCACCCCGGCGAGCTGGACACAGTCGGCGTCGGAGCCGAGCCGGACGTGGTTGTGGGCGTCGATGAAGCCGGGCAGGACCAGCTTGCCGCCCGCGTCGATCCGTTCGGTGTCCGGGCCGGCCCAGGCTTCGGCCCCGCTGTCCGGGCCGACCCAGACGATCAGTCCGTCGTGGACGGCGAGGGCCTCGGCCTCGGGCAGGTCGGGGTCGACGGTGTGGATCCGGGCTCCGGTGAGCAGCAGGTCGGCGGGGAAGGGGTGGCGTGCCATGTGAGGGTGCTCCGTTGCGTGTGGCGGTGTCGTTCAGGCGGCCGGGGCGTACGCCGCGACCCGGCGGCGGGTGAGGGCCCAGTAGGTGAGTCCGGAGACGACCGAGCCGAGCAGGGTGAGGTCGGCGCCGCCGAGCGGGGCGACCAGGGGCCCGGTCCACAGCTCGGAGTCGCAGGTCAGGGCGGCGAAGGTCATTCCGGTGAGCAGGGCGGTGATGCCGGCACCGTGGTAGCCGGAGCGGTACCAGTAGGCGCCCGCGCTCCCGGCGTGCAGTGCGTCGGCGTCGTAGTGGCAGCGGCGCAGCAGCATGTCGGCGAGAAAGACCCCTCCCCAGGGCGCGAACACGATGATCAGCAGGGAGAGGAAGGAGAGCAGGGAGGTGGTGAAGTCGGTGAGGAAGAGTGCGGCGAGCGAGCCGAGGGCGGTGACGGCGGCGCTGATGACGATGGCCCGGGCGCGGCTCCACGGGATGCCGAGGACCTGGAGGTTCAGGCTGGAGGAGTAGAGCGTGATGATCGAGTTGGTGACCGAGCCGCCGAGTACGAGGGCCAGGAAGAGCGGCTGGAACCAGCCGGGCAGCAGGCTCTCGGCCCCGGCGACCGCGTCGGTCATGTCGGTCTGGGTGGCGGCGGCGACGCCTGCGACGCCGAGGGCCACGGAGGAGACGAAGCCGCCGAGGGCGCCCATCCAGGTGATGGACTTCAGCGAGGTGGTCCGGGGCAGGTAGCGGGTGTAGTCGGCGGGCATCGGCAGGTACGAGAACGGTCCGGCGAGCATGACGACGAAGGCGAGGCTCCAGCCGGAGAGTCCGGGGGCGGCGGCCGGGGCGGCGGTGTCGGTGCCGGGCAGGACGAAGAGGAGCAGGACGCCGAAGCCGGCGGCGAGGACGTAGGCCATCCAGCGCTCGGCGAACTGCACGGTGGCGTGGCCCCACATGGCGACGGCGAAGGTCAGGGCGAGGGTGACGAGGAGGGCGGCGGCGCGGCCGGCGGTGCCGCTCTGCCAGCCGATCTCGGCGAAGAAGACTTCCAGTGCGAGGGTGCCCACCACGGTGTTGACGATGGTGTAGCCGATGCTCACCACCCAGTTGAGGACGCCGGCCGGGAAGTTGCCGCGCACGCCGAAGGCGGCGCGGGAGATGACCAGGGTGGCGGTGCCGGTGCGGATGCCGCTGAGTCCGGCGGCGCTGATGGCGAAGAAGGACAGTCCGCCGATCACGACCACGGCGGTGGCCTGCCAGAAGGAGAGCCCGAAGGCGACGGCGAGGGCGCCGTTGATCACGTAGGTGAAGGTGAGGTTGGAGCCGAACCAGAGCCAGAAGAGGTCCTTGGCACTGCCGTGGCGTTCGGCGTCGGGAATGGGGTCGATCCCGTGTGTCTCGACGCGGAACACCTCGTCGACGTCGACTGTCTCCTGCTGCCCCATGGCGGACCCCTGACCTTGAACGATCTTGAATGGCGTTCTAACTTCTTGAATGGCATTCAAGATGAAGGCTGGACCTCGACCCCGTCAAGACCCTGTCCGGGATAAGGTCGGCCCAGGAAGATCCGGAGGGCGGGAGCGGTGGCGGGAGCAGCACGGCGGCGCGACGGGCGGATCGCCCAGGAGCGGATGCTGGAAGAGGCCATGGCGGCCATCGCCGAGGACGGACTGGCCGCACTCACCATGTCCGCGCTGGCCGAGCGCCTCGGCACCAGCGGCGGCCACATCCTGTACTACTTCGGCAGCAAGGACCGGCTCCTGCTGGAGGCCCTGCGCTGGAGCGAGGAGCAGCTCACCGGGGAGCGCCGGGCCCTGCTGGGCCGCAGGGTGACGGCGGCGCGCAAGCTGGACCAGTTCCTGGAGCTCTACCTCCCCGGGGGGCCGCGCGACCCGCGCTGGACGCTGTGGATCGAGCTGTGGGCCCGTACCGCCTCCAACCAGCCGCTCAAGGCCGCCCAGGAGGAGATCGACGACAGCTGGCAGCAGGACCTGGAGGCCCTCCTGGCCAAGGGCGTGGACCAGGGCCGCTTCGCACCCATGGACGTGCCCGCGCGGGCCTCGGAGCTGCTCGCCCTGCTGGACGGCCTGAGCACCCGGGTCGTCCTGGGTCAGCGCGGCGCGGACCGCGCCCGGGCCCTGGAGCAGGCCCGCTCCGCGGCGGCCCTGCTCGTCCCCCGCGCCTGAGACCGGGGCCCGCCCGGGCGGGAACTCCTTCATTTCGAAATGCCCCGCCCGATGCGCCTCAATTCTGGACCCAAAAGCGGAAGCCGCCGTGCCGAAAAAGCCCTTTCGCGGCGACGGAGGGCAGTTCACGCCCGTTCACGCCCCCCATGCGCCCCCTTGACCAGGGCATATGCGGAAGGATCAAAGCCCTTCTCATATTCGTGAAGGCATTCACAAGAAATTCGCTCGAAGTGCGCCCTACCGCGCCCCTCCCCCAGCGAGCACAATCGCGGTGACGACCCGCATCGATCGTGAAGGAGGGAGCGCGTGCGCAATCAGGTGCGCACAGCGGACGGGCGCGCTCTGACCGTGGAGCGCTGGGGCGATCCCGACGGCAGGCCCGTTTTTCTGCTGCACGGCATGCCCGGCAGCCGCCTCGGCCCGGCCCCCCGGGGCATGGTCCTCTACCAGCGCCGTATGCAGCTCATCGCCTATGACAGACCCGGCTACGGCGGCTCCGACCGCCACCCGGGCCGCACCGTCGCCGACGTGGCCCAGGACGTGGCCGCCGTCGCCGACGCCCTCGGCCTGGACACCTTCGCGGTGGCCGGCCGCTCCGGCGGCGCCGCCGGAGCACTGGCCTGTGCCGCCCTCCTCCCCGACCGGGTCACCCGGACCGCGGCGATGGTCGGCCTGGCCCCCCGGGACGCGGAGGACCTGGACTGGTTCGCCGGGATGGCCGCCTCGAACGTCCGGGAGTACACCACCGCCACCACCGACCCCGAGGAGCTGGCGGCCCGGCTGATCCCGCGCGCCGACGGCATCCGCAAGGACCCCGGACGGCTGCTGGACGAACTGCGCCGGGAACTGACCGACAACGACCGCATGATCGTCTCGGACGCCGGTCTGCGGTCGATGCTCCTGCGGAACTACCGCGAGGGGCTTCGCCATTCGGCGTACGGATGGATCGACGACGTCCTCGCCTTCAGCCGCCCGTGGGGCTTCGACCCGGCGGACATCCGCTGTCCGGTGCTGATCTGGCACGGCGAGCTCGACGTGTTCTCCCCCGTGGGCCATTCCCGGTGGCTGGCCCGCCGCATCCCCGGGGCCACCACCAACATCGTTCCCGCCGCCGCGCACTTCGCAGCCCTGCGCGCGCTGCCCGACGTACTGAACTGGCTGCTGCGCGACCTCCCCGCACCCGAACGGAGCGAACAGCAGCCCGCGTAGGGGCCGTTGCCCCTCCGCCCGGCGGCGGGCGGCTCCCAGCCGGCCGGGCCCGCCTCCCGGCCGACAGGACACTCCCTCGCATCGTCCGAGGTCAGCGCGGTCCGGGCGGCCCGGGTCCGGGCCAGGTCCGGGCCGGGCGGGCCGGCCGCCGGAGCACCACCGGGACCCGATCGATGAAAAGGATCTTTCCGTCCGGCAAACGGCCGAATCCGCCACCTTGAGAAATCCGCCACGCTTTGCATAGAACGCTTGACCAGGCGTCATGTCTCGGTTGCCAATGGGGTGTGGCCGAGTAAAGTCCACGCTTGACAGCAGCGCGCCGCTGTTGTCATTCACATGCCCATTCCACATGGCTTCCCCAAGGACGGTGCCGTGAACACTTCAGCAACCCCCGCGACCAGCTCGGTCAAGGCCCACCGGGTCCCGCTCACCAAGATCGACGTCCACACCGCGTCCGCGGCGACGACGCTCGGTCGTGTGCTGCCGGCCGAATCTGCTCGTCCGGTTCAGGCACCGATCTTCAACTCCGCGCTCTGACGCCGAAGCAAGCGCTCTAGACTGGTGGAATGACCGGCCTGATCGCATTTCGCGAGATCGTCCTGAAAGTTCACAGCAGATGCGATCTTGCTTGTGATCATTGCTATGTCTACGAACATGCAGATCAGAGCTGGCGAGCCCGGCCGAAAGTGATCTCCCCCGAGGTTATTGCGCATACCGCGTCGAGGCTCGCCGAACATGCCCGTGACCATGCACTCCCCTCCGTCACGGTGATTCTCCATGGAGGGGAACCCCTGTTGGCGGGCTCCTCCCGGCTCCGTCTCGTGTGCGAGGAGTTCACCCGGGCGCTCGACGGGATCTCCGCCCTCGACCTGCGGATCCACACCAACGGACTTCAGCTCGGCACCCGTTACCTCGACCTCTTCGCCGAGTTCGGCGTCCGGGTCGGAATCTCCCTCGACGGGGACCGCGCCGCCAACGACCGCCACCGCCGCTTCGCCGACGGGCGCAGCAGCCACCCCCTGGTCCTGGCCGCCGTCGCACTGCTCCGTTCGGAGCCGTACCGTCACCTCTACCAGGGTCTGCTCTGCACCGTGGACGTGGCCAACGACCCCGTCGCCGTGCTCGACGCCCTGGTCGAACTGGAGCCCCCGCGGGTCGACTTCCTCCTCCCGCACGCCACCTGGGAGACGCCCCCGGACCGCCCCGACGGTGCGCCCGACGCGTACGCGCGCTGGCTCCTGCGGATCTTCGACCACTGGGACCGGCTCGGACGCCCGGTACCCGTACGGCTCTTCGAGTCCCTCCTGTCCACCCTGCGCGGCGGCCCCAGCCTCACCGAGTCGCTCGGCCTCGCGCCCACCGACCTCGTCGTCGTCGAGACCGACGGGACCCTGGAGCAGGTCGACTCGCTCAAGAGTGCCTTCGAAGGGGCCGCCGCCACCGGGTTCAATGTCTTCGACCACGCGTTTGACCAGGTCGCGGCCCATCCCGGGGTCCGCGCCCGGCAGCTGGGCCTCGCGGGCGTCAGCGACTCGTGCCGCCGGTGCCCCGTCGTACGTTCGTGCGGGGGCGGGCTCTACACCCACCGCTACCGCGAGCAGAACGGCTTCGACAACCCCTCCGTCTACTGCACCGACCTGCGCGAGCTGGTGGACGGGGTCGAGGGCCGCACGGCCCCGCGGGAGACCGCGCCGCAGCTGACCGACCCGGCCGAACTCGCCCGGTCCCAGGAGGAGCTGACCCGGATCCTGCTGGCCCGGCTGCACGCGGACCTCGCCGCCGATCCCGGCTGGGCGCAGGCCTGGGAGCTGCTGGCCGCCGTGGAGCGGGCCGGGGAGGCGGGCGCGGAGGCGCTGGACGCCGTACTGGACCACCCCTTCACCCGGACCTGGGTGCTGGCGGCCCTGGACGCCGCCCGCGACGGCAGGCAGGACGCCCCGGAGGCGGCGCGCAGGCTGACCGCGCTGGCCGCCGCGGCCGTGCTGCGCGGCGGGCTGGACCTGCCGGCCGAGGTGGCCTACCGGGACGGCGAGGTGTACCTGCCGACGCTGGGGCTGCTGCGGCTCGGGGAGCCCGGCACGGAGGGCCGGGCCGCGCTGCGCGTCACCGACGCGGGGTACGCCGTACGGGACGGCCGCGCCGAGCACCGCTTCGGGCCCGCGGCGGGGGACGCCCGCTGGCAGCCCGTACGCACCTGGTCGCCCGGACCGGACGCGGCCCCGGTGGCCCTGGAGGACCTCGACCCGTACCGCAACTGCTTCGCCCGCCCGCCCAGGCTCCGCCTCGGCGCCGGGGAGGCCGAGGAGTGGCGGGGCAGGCTGGACCGGGCGTGGGCGATGCTGCACAGGGCGCTGCCGGAGTTCGCCCGGGCGGCGGCCACCGGGCTGACCACGCTGACCCCGCTGGCGGGCGGCCCGCGGGCCGGCGGCTGGGGCGAGGCGGGCCGGCACGGGCCGGGGGCGCTCGGGGTGCCGTACGCGGCAGGGGTGCGGGAGACCGCGCTCGCGCTGCTGACCGGGCGGCGGCGGACCCGGCTGCGGGCGCTGACCGAGGTGGCCGACCTGTACGCGCTGGACGGTGAGTGGGAGCACCGCTCGCCGTGGCGGGAGCGGCCGGTCCCGGTGTCCCGGCTGCTGGCCGACGTGCACGAGCGGGTGGCGGTGGAGGCCTACCGGCGGGCCACGGCGGCGCCCGAGCCGGGCGGCGCGGACCGTATCCACCAGGCTCTGGACCGCCTGTCGGAGGCGGCCGAGCTGACCGTCACCGGGAAGCGTCTGGTCGCGGAGCTCCGCTACGAACTGAAGACGGTCGACGTGTGACCGGTGCCTCCCCCGCCGTCGGCAGGCTCCGGCTGGCCGTGCAGCTGCGGCTGCTCGGGGTCCGCCCCGGCATGCGGCTGATGGTGCACGCCGCCCTCGGGGGGACCGGGTTGCGCGCGGAGGTGCTGCGCGACGCCCTGACGGGCGTCCTCGGGCCGCGCGGGACCCTGGTGGTGCCCGCGTTCACCCCGGAGAACTCCAAGACCTCCAGCGCCCATCTGGGGCGGATCGCCGGTCTGGACGAGGCCGGGGTGCGGGCCTTCCGCGAGCGGATGCCCGCCTTCGATCCGGCGTGCACACCGAGCCAGGGCATGGGCTCCCTGGCCGAGGCCGTCCGCACCGCGCCGGGGGCTGCGCGCAGCGCCCATCCGCAGACCTCTTTCGCGGCCCTCGGGGCGGACGCGCAGGAGCTCTGCGCCGGTCACCGGCTCGAAAGCCACCTGGGGGAAGAGTCACCCCTGGGAAAACTGTGCTGGGAGGGCGGGCAGGTACTCATGATCAATGTGGGGTTTTCAGTCTGCACCGCTTTCCATCTCGCGGAGTATCGAATTCCGAAGCCCCCCTTGCGCATGTACGAGTGTGTGGTGAAGGTGAACCTTCCGGGGCTGCAAAGGCACCGGCAGGAGGGGGCGTGGACCGCGTACGAGGACGTTGCGCTGGACGACAGCGATTTCGCGGAGATCGGTGACGCGTTCCCGGATTCCCGGGTGCGCACGGGGCGGGTGGGAGGCGCGTCGACCATGCTCTTCTCCCTCCCGGAGGCCGTCGATCACGCCCTTGAGTGGATGACCGAAAACAGACGCTGATTGACTGAACGATGAGGGGATGTGGCGAAGCAGCTCCGGAATGATGTTTCTTCGCTTCGCATCTTCGGGACGGGGGTCGTGTGCCCGCATCAGGGGAGCCGTACTTTTTTCTCAGTTACGCACATACGCCGAGGTTCGGGGCCGGGGGACCCGACCCCGACATGTGGGTCGAGCGCCTCTTCCGCGATCTCTGCGGGCACGTCATGGCGCTGACGGATCTGCGCGCCGGGTACGACGTCGGGTTCATGGACCGGGAGATACGCAGCGGCGAGGGCTGGTCCGAACGGCTCGCCCGGGCACTCGCCAACTGCCGTGTCTTCGTTCCCCTCTTCTCGCCCCGGTACTTCGCCAGCGAGATGTGCGGGAAGGAGTGGTTCGCCTTCGCGCAGCGCGCCGTCCAGCACGGCGCGGTCAGCAACAAACAGGCCGAGGCCATCGTGCCCGCGTTATGGGTACCGGTGCCCCCGGAGCAACTGCCCGGCCCGGCCGAGCGGTTGCAGTTCAACCACAACACCTTCGGGGAGCGTTACGTCACCGACGGCCTGTACGGGCTCATCAAGCTGCGCGGTTACGCCGAGCAGTACGAGCAGGCGGTGTACGAGCTCGCCCGGCGCATCGTCCAGGTCGCCGAGACCGCCCACCTGGACCCCATCCGCCCGCTGGACTACCGGAACGTACCGAGTGCCTTCGGCCCCAGCGGCAGCTCCTCCCGCACCCTGCACGTGACCGTGGCCGCCGCCTCGCGGCACGAACTGCCCGAGGGCCGCACCCCCGAGTACTACGGGGACACCGCGCTGGAGTGGAACCCGTACCATCCGGTCGCCCAGCGGCCCATCGCGTACGTCGCCGAGGACCTGGTCAAGAACCTCAACTACCAGACCACCATGTCCTCCTTCGACGACGACGCCGGACACCTCGACGGCAAGCAGCTGCCGACCCGGCCGGAGATCCTGATCGTCGACCGCTGGGCGGTGGAGGACGAGGAGCGGCGCCGGCGTCTGGCCGCCTTCGACCGGGACCCGCGGCCGTGGATCAACGTGGTCGTGCCCTGGAACCGGTACGACCACCAGAGCCGGACGAAGGAGAGCGAGCTGGCCGACCGGCTGGAGAACACCATGCCCCGGACGATGAGCCAGGGCCGGGCCGCCTGCCGGGCCGCCGCCAACGGCGTGGCCAACGTGGAGACCCTCGGCCAGATCCTGCCGCAGGTGGTCGAGGCCGCCGCCCAGCAGTTCCTCAGACACGCCCAGCCGTATCCACCGAAGGGGGACACCTCCATCGACCGGCCGCGGCTGCTGGGTCCGATGGGGATGAACGGTCCGCCCGGGCCGCCCCCCCTCCGTGCCCCCTTCCCGCCCGCCTCCGACCGGCACCGGGCAGGGCCGGCGGGCGCCGGCCTCCACGACAACGACGACAACGACACCGACCGGGGGGACGCGGATGACAGCGAGCAGTGACAGCGACAGCGACAGCCGTGACGGACGCATCGTCACCTTCTACTCGTACAAGGGCGGCACGGGCCGCACCATGGCACTGGCCAACACCGCCTGGATCCTGGCCGCCAACGGCAAGCGGGTCCTCGCCGTGGACTGGGACCTGGAGGCCCCCGGCCTGCACCGCTTCTTCCACCCCTTCCTGGACCCCTCCACGCTCGGGGCCACCACCGGGGTCATCGACCTGATCAGTGAGTACGCCTGGGCGGCGACCAGCCCGGTGCAGCGACCCGACGACTGGCACAAGGACTACGCGCGGATACAGCCGCACGCCGTCTCGCTCACCCCGGAGACCCACGGCTGGGAGTTCCCGGACGGCGGCACCCTGGACTTCGTCTCGGCGGGCCGGCAGAACCGCGAGTACTCGGCGACCGTGTCCACCTTCGACTGGGACAACTTCTACGACCGGCTCGGTGGCGGCCTCTTCTTCGACGCCTTACGCGCCGACATGAAGCGCAACTACGACTACGTCCTGATCGACAGCCGCACCGGCCTGTCCGACATCGCGGACATCTGCACCGTCCACCTCCCGGACGTCCTCGTCGACTGCTTCACCCTGTCCGACCAGTCCATCGACGGCGCCGCGTCCGTGGCCCGCCAGATCGACGAGCGGTTCAACGACCGCGGCATCAAGATCTACCCGGTCCCGATGCGCATCGACGAGGGCGAGAAGGAGAAGGCCGACGCCGGCCGGGCACTGGCCCGGATCAAGTTCGACCGCTTCCCGAACGGCCTGGTCGGGGACGAGCTCACCTCCTACTGGGGCGCGGTGGAGATCCCGTACCGCCCCTACTACGCCTACGAGGAGACCCTGGCCACCTTCGGCGACGAGGCGGGGCTCACCAACTCCCTGCTCTCCGCCTTCGAACGGCTCACCGCCGTGGTCACCGAGGGACACATCACGGCCATGCCGGCCATCGGCGAGGAGGTCCGGCTGCGCATCCGGGACGCCTTCACCCGGCGCCGCCCGGCGCTGCCCGCCGACCTGTTCCTGTCCTACGTCGCCGAGAACCGGATGTGGGCCGACTGGATCGAGTCGGTGCTCACCCGGGCCGGGTTCCGGGTCGTGCCGAAGGACGTCTCGGCCGAGCGGGCACCGGGACCGTCCGCCGGGGACACCCTCGGGGGCGCGGGCATCAGCATCGACACCGCCGCCCGGACCGTGGTGCTGCTGTCCACGGCCTACCTCAAGTCCGCCCGGGCCGTGGACGTGTGGGAGCGGGCGGCCGCCGAGGACCCGACCGGGGGCCGGCGCCAGCTGGTGCCGCTGAGGGTGGGCGACGTGCGGCTGTCGACCCCGTACATCGACCGCAACCCGGTGGACCTCTTCCGGCTCGACGAGGTGCACGCCACCACCGCCCTGCTGCGTGCGGTGGAGCGGCCGATGGCCCTGCCCGACGGCGGGGGCAGTGCCTCGCAGCCCGGCCCCCGCTTCCCGGGGACGGTGCCGAAGATCTGGAACGCGCCGCCCCGCAATCCCGGGTTCACCGGGCGCAGCATCGTGCTGGAGCGGATGCGCGACCAGCTCGGCGGCGGCATGGCCGTGGTGCTTCCGCAGCCGCAGACCCTGTTCGGGCTCGGTGGTGTCGGCAAGACCCAGGTGGCGCTGGAGTACGTGCACCGGTTCATGGCCGACTACGACCTGGTGTGGTGGATCTCCTCGGAGCAGACCGACGACGTGGTCGCGGCCCTCGCGGAGCTGGCGGTGCGGCTGGGCGCGCAGACCGGCGAGGACATGGCGGCCGCTTCCCAGGAGGCGATCGACCTGCTGCGGCGCGGGGTTCCCTCCTCCCGCTGGCTGCTGGTCTTCGACAACGCGGACGATCCCGAGACGCTCAAGCGGTTCTTCCCGCCGGGCGGGCCGGGCCACGTCCTGGTGACCTCCCGCAACCAGTCCTGGTCGCAGTACGGTGACGCGCTGCCGGTGGACGTGTTCCTGCGCGAGGAGTCCATCGAGCACCTCCAGCGCCGGGCCCCCGGGCTCAGCAAGGACGACGCCGAGCAGGTGGCGATCGCGGTGGGCGACCTGCCGCTGGCCGTCGAGCAGGCGGGCGCCTGGATCGCGGAGACCGCGACCCCGGTGGCCGCGTACATCGAGCAGCTGGCCGAGCAGGCCGCGAGCGTCCTGGGTCTGAACCAGCCGCCCGGGTATCCGGAGCCGGTGGCCGCCACCTGGAACATCTCGATCGAGCGGCTGCAGTCCCGGTCCCCGGCGGCCGTCCGGCTGCTGCAGCTCTGCGCCTTCCTCGCGCCCGAGCCGATCTCCGCGAACCTGCTCTACAGCAAGGAGATGATCGACGCCCTCAAGCCGTACGACGCGTCGCTGCAGGAGAAGCTGGTCCTCGGCCGGGTGATCCGCGAGATCGGCCGGTTCGCGCTGGCCAAGGTCGACCAGGTCAGCAACAGCATCCAGGTGCACCGGCTGGTGCAGGCCGTGATCCGGTCGCAGATGCCGGAGGAGGACCAGCGCCAGGCCCGGCACGCCGTGCACCGGATCCTGGCCGGTGCACGGCCGGACGACGACGAGCCGATCGACAATCCGGAGACCTGGCCGCGGTTCAACACGATCTGGTCCCACCTGACCCCGTCCGAGGCCCGGTTCTGCAAGGAGCCGGAGACTCGCCGGCTGCTGATCGACCGCGTGCGCTACCTGTGGAAGCGCGGTGACTTCAAGGCGGCGTACGCGCTCGGCGAGGAGCTGCGCGAGGCCTGGAAGGAGATGCTGGGCAACGACGACCTGCAGTACCTGTACCTGCGTTTCCACCTGTCGAACATCCTGCGTTCGCAGGGCCGGTTCGTGGAGGCGAAGGAGCTGGACGAGGTCACGCTGGAGCGGCAGAAGGCGGTGCTCGGTCCCTCGCACCCGCACACGTACATGACCATGAGCGGTCTGGCCAACACGCTGGGCGCGCTGGGCCATTACGGGCAGGCGATGGAGCTGGCGACCGACGCGCACGAGGGCTTCAGCCAGATCTTCCACGAGGCGCACCCGCGCACGCTGGCCGCCGCCAACAACCTGGCGCTGAACCTGCGGCTCGTCGGCCAGTACACCAGGGCCCGCGAGATCGACCAGGAGGTCCACGACCTGCGCACGGAGGTGCTCGGGCCGGAGCACCCGTACACCCTGTCCTCCGCGCAGAACCTGGCGCGCGACCTGCGCGAGGTGGGCCGGTACGAGGACTCGGTGCAGCTGCTCAGCCGGACGTACGACACCTACAAGCGGACGCTGGGACGGGCGTTCCCCGGCACCCTGTCGGCCGCGAAGAACCTGGCGGTGTCGCTGCGCCGGGCGGGCCAGCTGGAGGACGCGCTCCGGCTGACGACGGCCACCCGGGCGCGCTACCGGGCCAAGTACACCTCCGTCAATCCGGACCTGCTGTCCTGCGAGCTGAACCTGGCCTCGGACCTGTTCGCGACCGGGGACCCGGGCGGGGCGCGGGACCTGGCGCAGGAGGTGGTGAACGAGTACATGAAGGTGCCGGGCGAGCGGCACCCGTACACCCTGGCGGCCGTGAACAACCTGGCGGTCTTCCACTGGGGCACGGGCGCGGCGGAGACGGCGGAGACGATGCTGCTCCAGACGATACGGGGCATGCGGGACGTGCTCGGCGACAACCACCCGCACACGGTCTTCGCCCACCTCAACCTGGCCAACACCCGGGCCGATCTGGGCGATCCCGAGGGTGCCCTGGAGCTGGAGCGGCTCGCGGTGATGCGGCTGCGCGAGGCGCTGGGGGCGCACCATCCGGAGACCCTGGCGAGCAGCTCCAACATGGCGATCAGCCTGGACTCGATGGGGCGCAAGGAGGAGGCGGCCCGGCTGCGGTCGGAGGCGGTGTCCGAGCTGACCCGGCTGCTCGGCGAGGAGCACAGTCTGGCGCGGTACGCGCGCGACGAGCGGCGGGTCCATCGCGACCTGGAGCCTCTCGCGGTCTGATCCGACGGAGGGCGGCGGGGGCTGCGTCATCGCGGGGCTCCCGCCGCCCGCCACCCGACAGCAGGGGGGCGCTGTGACCGACAGCATGACCTTTCGAAACGAGGACCTGCCGGCCCTCTTCCACCACACCGACCAGGCCGCGGTCTCCCGGCAGCGGGAGTCCACCCAGGCCACCCGCACCCAGTTGCTGCTGCTGGTCGCGGCCGCGGCGGCCGCCGCTCTGCCCGCCGGGCCGAAGCTTGGCTCGATGTACCTGTTCGGGCTCCTGAGCGTGGTCTCGTACGTGGGGGTGCTGGGCGTGGGCATGCGGGCGACCCGGCGCCGGGCCCGCCCGCAGTGGCAGCTCAACCGCAGTGCGGCGGAGTTCATCAAATCCCTGGCCTGGCGGTACGCGGTGCACGGGGCGCCGTTCGGCAGTGAGGTCGCCGCGCCCGAGGCGACGTACCGCACCCGGCTGGAGGCGGGTCTGGCCGAGCTGCGGAAGATGGGCTGGGAGGATCCGCGGGGCCCCGGGTCGGTGCCGGAGGGCGGGGAGATCACCGGGGCGATGCAGCGGCTGCGCGGGATGGACTACCAGGCGCGGCGCGAGACGTACGTCCGGGACCGGCTGATCGAGCAGCGCAACTGGTACCGGCGGCGGACGGAGGTGTCCAGGCGGGCGACAAACCTGTGGTCGTGGACGATCGTGCTGCTGACGTGCCTGGCCCTGCTGTTCGCGCTGCTGGGGTCGTTCGGGTCGGGTCCGGGGCCGAGGCTGACCGCGCTGCTGAGCGCGGCGGCGGCGGCCGGCATCGCCTGGAACGAGGTGCGCCGCCACCATCCGCTGATCGAGGCGCACACCCTGATCGAGCAGGATCTGGCGGCGATGATGGTCGTGATGCAGACGACCATCACCGAGTCCCAGTGGCCCTCGTCGGTGTACGAGACGGAGCGGTACGTGTCGCCGCAGCACACGGACTGGCTGGCCCGGCACAGCAGTTGAGCGTCGTTCCCGACGATGCGCCGTGGGGGGCGTGGCTCAGTCCCGGGTCACGCCCTCGCGCCAGATGACGGTGACCGGCTTGCCGAGCGCCCGCGCGTAGGCGACGATCTCGGCGGTGCCGCCGTGCCCGCGGGCGGGCCGGCCGTCCCAGACGGCGACGAGGCGGTCGCAGGAGTCGGCGATGTAGGTGCCGGCGGCGTAGTAGGCCTCGTCCGTGGAGCGGGCGAAGTCCATCCGGACCTCCTGGGTGGCCCGGAGCCTGAGCCCCCGGTAGCGGGCGAGCGCCCCTGCGTCCTCGAAGCCGTCCTCGTAGTCCCCGCTGGGGATGACCACGGTGAGGTCGGCGCCGCATTCGAGCGCTATGGCGGCGAACAGCTGGTCCGCCCCTTCGGCGAGGCTGGAGAGGGCCTCCAGCGGTCCTTCGTGGCCGCCCAGTACGGCCCGCAGGGCGTCCTCCACATGGCCGAGCACCGACTCCGGAATGGATCGGTGCCCGGTCACGCCGATTCGTTTCATGCAGAAACCAGCCTCCCCCGTGGACACGGCCGCCTGGAACATCCTCCCAGAAGGCGGGAGGACGTCCAGGGGTGCGGCGGGGGCGCGTGAGTCACCGTCAGTAGACGCTGACTCCATAGGCGTTGAGGGCCTCGACCACGGGCTGGAAGAAGGTCGTTCCGCCCGAGGAGCAGTTTCCGCTGCCGCCCGAGGTGAGGCCGACGGCGCGGGAGCCCGAGTAGAGCGGGCCGCCGCTGTCGCCGGGCTCGGCGCAGACGTTGGTGCGGATCATGCCGTAGACGATGTCGCCGCCGCCGTAGTTGACGGTGGCGTTGAGCCCGGTGACCCGGCCGCTGTGGATACCGGTGGTGGAGCCGCGCCTGGTCACCGACATGTTGAGGGTGGCGTTCACGGCGCTGGTGATGTCCTGGCTGCCGACGGTCCCCGGGGGTACCGGCGTGTTGCTCGCGTACTTGATCAGGCCGTAGTCGTTGGTCGGGAAGCTGGATCCGGTGGTGGTGCCGAGGACGTTGGTGCGGGCGGAGTTGGTCCACCAGGTGCCCGCGCCGTCGGTGCAGTGCCCGGCGGTCAGGGCGTAGTAGTTGGCGCCGCTGCGCACGTTGAAGCCGAGCGAACAGCGCCAGCTGTTCGCGTAGATCGCGTCGCCGCCGGAGGCCAGCTTGGTCAGCTTGCCGGGGGTGCGCTCGATGCGCAGCGCTCCGGCGTCGGATCCGGCCTCGCTCCTGATTCTCGCGATGGCGGCGTCGGAGACGGTGGAGTCGGCGGTGACCACGAGGGTTCCGGTGGCGGGGTCGGTGTGCCAGGCGGTGCCCGCGACGTTGGCGCGCAGGACGGATGCGCTGGCCGAGGCGAGCCGGTCGGCGCTGAATCCGTCGTCCTGCGGGTGCGCACTCGCAGCCGTGGGGACGGCGAGCGCTGCGGCGGCGGCCAGGCCGGTGGCCATCGCGAGCAGCCTGGTACGGGTCATGCGCTTGATCCTCACTTCTCGTCCTCCTGGAGAGGGTCGGGGGCCCGGCGGATGTGGGGGTGCCTGAGCCCGTGAGGCGCAGCCGGGGGCACGGCGGGCGCATGAACTTTGGCCGTGCCCCTGACAAGCGCTGTCGGGAGTGTCCTGTCGTCAGATACCGGTCGCAAGAGCGGCTTTCAGCCTCCGCTCGCCCGCCGCGACCTCGAAGGGCAGCGTGTTCCCGGGCGGCGGAAAAGGACAGATGAAATGGTCCGCGAAGGCGCAGGGAGGCAGCAGGGAGCGGTTGAAATCCACCGCGATCGCGCCTCGCGCGTCGGGTATGCCGGGCTTCAGGAAGCGGAAGCGGTAGCTGGAGTCCCCGCCCGTGGTATCGCCGAAGACGGCCCAGAGGCTGCCGTCGTCCGGGTCGACGGCGACCTGGAGGGCGTGCTCGGCGCCCTCGAAGGGGAAGAGCAGCTCCCCGCCGAGACCCAGTCCGCGCGCCCGCGCGTCGGCGTTCTCCACCTGGACGCTCCGGTCCCCGGTGTACGGACGGAACCGCCCCGGCACTGCGAAGGCGGGGTCGTACGGGGTGGCCTCGAGCCCGCCGAAGGCCCGGCGGGCCTCTGCCGCGGGGTCGAAGACGCGTACCCCCCACTCCCCCTCGCGCCGGATCACGACGATCCGGAGCTCTCCGGCGGAGAGCCGGGAGTGTGCGGGCGGGGTCTCGTCGGCGCCCAGCACGACGTCACCCGTGAAGGGCTCGCCGTCGAGGGCGCAGGGCTCCCCGGCGGCGACGGTCAGCGCCACACCGGTCTCCGTGGTGCGCCAGCGCCCCGGAACGGCCGGAATTCGACCTTCCGGGTAGTCGGCGAGCCAGAAGGTTCCGGTCAGCGCGAGGGGGCCGTAGGGCGCGGACACGGCCGCGGCCCTGCGTTCGTGCCATTCCCGCCACGCGGCGTGCGGATCGTCTGCGTCGTCGCTCATCCCGCTGACCCTTCCACGCGGGTCCGGACGGGAATCCCCGCGTACGCCGTCCGGACCTGTGAAATCTGAAAGGGCCTCAGCAGTCGCAGCCGCAGCAGTCACAGCTGCAGCAGCCGTCGCCACCGCCGCCACCGCCGCCACCGCCCTCACCGCTCCCGCCGCCGGAACCATTGGTGCCGTTGCAGCAGTCGCAGCACTCGCAGGCGTCGCACCACGGGTCCCGCTTCTTCCGGGACCAGGGGCCCTCGTGCTCGGTGCAGCACATCTGGCAGGTGCAGAACAGTCCGATGGCGACCGCACAGCCGGCCAGCAGTCCGCGGCGGGGTCGCTGCGGGGGCGGCGCGCCACCGAATCCGCCCGGGCCCGAGGGCGGCATCCCGGGGCCGCCCGCTCCACCACCGTACGGAGCCCCGCCGTACGGGTTCTGGCCGTACGGGTTCCCGCCCTGGCCGCCGTACGGCTGGCCCCCGTACGGCTGGCCCCCGTACGGCTGGCCCCCGTAGGGGTTGCCGCCCTGTCCGGCGGAGGCCGATGCCGTGTGGCCGCAGCTGCCGGTCCCGAAGGCCCGGTCCACCGAGGTGCGCAGCTCGTGCACGAGCAGCCGGTGGGCGAGTCCCGCGTCCGCGAATTCGACCTCGCCCAGCGCCAGCCGGATGCCGTGCAGGGCGTCGTCGCAGAGCCTGCGGGCCTCGGTGAGCGAGGTCCCGGTGGCGGTGAGCGGGTTCCAGGCGCCCGCGGCGGCGTCGGCGTCCCGGTCCTCCACCGCGTCGAGCAGGTGCGCGAGCCGGCCGAAGTACCGACCGGCCTCGGCCAGCGCGGGGGCGTTGCCTGGCCGTCCGGCCAGCTGCGCGGTATGGGCGAAGGCGGCGGCGGTCGCGGTCTCCGTCGGCTCGGTCACCACGAGCACGGGGGTGCCGGGTCCGGCCAGCGTCTCGATGCCCGTCTGCCGGTCCACGGCGTCGACGAGCACAGCGGTGTCAAAGCCGAGCGAGGCCCCGGTGCGGGCGCCGGCCCGATCCCAGCCGCGGGCCACCCTGCGGGCGGCGGCGGCGACGGGGGCACGGGCCAACAGCCCGTCGCGGTCGGCCACGTGGTCGCGCACCTTCGCGGAGGCGAGTACGAGCGAGACGGCCGCCGCGAGTCGCGCGCCCTCGCCCTGGGCCACGGAGGCGGTGCGCATCCCGCGCAGCGGGCAGGGACCGGCGGTGCGCCGCGCGCCGGGTGCGGGACCGGACTGAGCCTCCGTCAGGACGGAGACCAGCAGCCCGTCATAGTTCGTCACGATCCGGGCGAACTGTCCGTGATCTCCCCGAAGTGCCAGGCACAGCCCGCACAGATGGGCCATCCACTCCGCCTTGAACCGCTCCCCCAACCGGTGCGTGCAAGGTCTCACGATGCCGAACAAGCTACTTCCCCCGTGTGTCGTACGCGTGCTTGGCGGGCATCGTATCGACCCGCTCGTTTCACCCGTACGTCCGCGTCGCTCACCCGTACGGCGGCTGCAGTCGTATTTTCACTCAGTCAGCAGTGGTAGCCACCAGGATCCTTGACCGTGCAACGGATGTTCTGCACCAGTACCGTCACGAAACCCCTGCGCGGCGACTATCCACTTGGCGCGTTGTCAGCATCATGGACGAGCATAGGGGCAGCGGAGAGAAGACAGACTGACCGCGGTGAAAGGAGGCAGTCCATGGGTTCGGTGCGCAAGGCGAGTGCCTGGCTGGGTCTCGTGGAGGACAGCGACGACGAGCGCTACTACGACGACGACTACGCGGAGGCGGCCCAGGGTTCGGTGGCCGGCCCCGGTGACCAGTGGGTCACCGACCCCCGCGTCCGAGTGGCCTCCGAGTCCGCCGTGGAGCACGGCCGCCGGATCGCGACGGTCACCCCGGACGGTTTCCGTGACGCGCGGGGGATCGGCGAGCTGTTCCGCGACGGGGTGCCGGTGATCGTCAACCTGTCGTCGATGGACCCCGGTGACGCGAAGCGCGTCGTGGACTTCGCGGCCGGACTGACCTTCGGGCTGCGCGGTTCGATCGAGCGGGTGGCGACCAGGGTCTTCCTCCTGACCCCGGCCGACACCCAGATCGTCAGCGGTGAAGCGGGCGGCCGCTCACGCGACTTCTTCAACCAGAGCTGAGCAGGGCTCTCACCGGAAGGCGTCCAGACCGGTGAGCGCCTTGCCCAGTACCAGCTGGTGCATCTCGACGGTGCCCTCGTAGGTGAGGACCGATTCGAGGTTGGTGGCGTGCCGCATGACGGGATATTCGAGGGAGATCCCGTTGGCACCGAGGATGGTCCGCGCGGTGCGGCAGATCTCGATCGCCTCGCGGACGTTGTTGAGCTTGCCGAAGCTGATCTGCTCCGGCCGCAGGGTGCCCGCGTCCATGCGCCGGCCCAGGTGGTGGGCGAGCAGGATTCCCTTGTGCAGTTCCAGGGCCATGTCCGCCAGCTTGGCCTGGGTGAGCTGGAAACCGCCGATCGGCCTGCCGAACTGCTCCCGCGTCCTCGCGTAGTCGAGCGCGGACTCGAAACTGGCCCGCGCCGCGCCCATGGATCCCCAGATGATCCCGTACCGCGCGTGGCTGAGGCAGCCCAGCGGCCCCTTGAGCCCGGTGACGAGCGGCAGCACCGCGTCCGCCGGCAGCCGTACGTCGTCCATCACCAGCTCGCTCGTGACGCTGGCCCGCAGCGACCACTTGTGCTTGATCTCCGGCGCGGAGAATCCGGGGGTGCCGGTGGGCACCGCGAACCCGCGGATCCCCTCGTCGGTCTGCGCCCACACCACGGCGACCGCCGCGACGGAACCGTTGGTGATCCACATCTTGCGGCCGTTCAGCACCCAGTCGCCGCCGTCGCGCTTGGCGTACGTGCGCATGGCGGCCGGGTCGGAGCCGACGTCGGGCTCGGTCAGTCCGAAGCAGCCGATCAGCTCGCCCGCGGCCATGCCGGGCAGCCAGCGCTGCTTCTGCTCCTCGGAGCCGTACTTCCAGATCGCGTACATGGCGAGGGAGCCCTGCACCGACACCAGGGACCGGATCCCGGAGTCGGCGGCCTCCAGCTCCAGACAGGCGAGCCCGTACTGCACGGCGCTGGCACCGGCACACCCGTAGCCCTGGAGGGACATCCCGAGCGCCCCGATGGCACCGAGCTCCCGCGCCAGCTCCCGGATCGCGGGGAGCTCACCGCTCTCGTACCACTGCGCGATGTTCGGCAGCACCCGGTCGGCGGCCCAGGCCCGGACGGTGTCCCGGACGGCGAGGTCCTCGGGTCCGAGGAGCTCGTCGAGCCCGAGCGGATCGGTGGGAACGAAGGACACGGTGGCCTCCCGGCGGCCTGAGCAGGAACCTAGCGGCGCAAGTTTTTGCGCTCGGCCGACGCTATTAGCCCCCGCCGGTCAAATCCAGCCCCACTTCCGCCCCGCCGGCGATTGAGGCGCGGGGTCCGGGGCGGTGCCCCGGGAGCGGCGCCGCACCCGCGGACCGGCGTCAGCCCGCCCGCTCCACCGTGGCCGGCCGCGCCGCAGCCTCGCCCTTCGCCTGCGCGGGCAGCCGCACCTGCTGCTCGGCCTCCTCGCCGGAAGCCGCCCCGCAGTCCATCGCCCGCGGCAGCTTCAGTGCCATCAGCGCGCCCGCCAGCAACAGCCCCGCGCTCACCAGCAGGGTCACGTGCAGCCCGTGCACGAAGGACTGCCGCGCCGCGGCGTACAGCGAGGCCCCCGCCGGCCCGCCGAGGTGCGCGGCGATCTGGTAGGCCTCTCCCAGGGAGTTCGCCGCACCCGCCGAATCCGCCGCCGAAACCCCCGGCACACCCACGAGCCCCGGCCGGTACGCCGCGTTCATCACGCTGCCCAGCAGTGCGATGCCCATGCCCGCGCCCAGCTGGTACGAGGTCTCCCCGATCGACGCCGCGCCGCCCGCGGTGGCCGCCGGGGCCTCGCTGAGCATCGACTCGTACGCGGCGAACAGCGTGGTCTGCAGCCCGAAACCGAGCAGGATGAAGCCGACGGTCAGCAGCAGCGGCCGGTCCTGCTGGCCCATGAGCGTCAGCAGCAGCACGGCGAAGGCCGTCAGGACGAAGCCCAGGGACACCATCCTGCGCGGCCCGACCCGGCTCAGGGTGTACGAGCCGGTGGCGCCCGCGGCCATCGCGGCGAAGGTCAGCGGCAGCAGCCGCAGGCCGGTCTCCAGCGGGCTGAGCTGCAGCACCAGCTGCAGGTACTGGACGGCGATCAGTTCCAGGCCGACCAGCGCCAGCATGGCGAGGATGATGCAGCCGACCGAGGTGGAGAAGGCCGCGCGGGCGAACATCCGCATGTCGATCAGCGGGTGCTCGCGCCGCTTCTGGCGCCGTACGAACAGCACGAGCAGCACCGCGCCGAGCCCGAGCGGGATCAGCGCCTCGGCGTCGAACAGCCGGCGTTCGGCGCCGAGGTGCTTGACCCCGAGCACCGCGCCGAGCACACCGGCGGCGGCCATCAGCGCGCCGAGCACGTCCCACGGCCCGTCGGAGGCGCCCCGCGACTCCGGCAGCAGCCAGCGTCCGAGCGGCAGGATCAGTGCCATCAGCGGGATGTTGATGAGGAAGACCGAGCCCCACCAGAAGTGCTGGACGAGGAAGCCGCCGAGGACCGGACCGCTGGCGGCGCCGATGGCGGCGACGGCGGTCCAGATGCCGATGGCGAGCGCCCGCTCGCGCCGGTCGGGGAAGACCTGGCGCAGGATCGACAGGGTGGCGGGCATGATCATCGCGCCGCCGATGCCGAGCAGGGCGCGCGCGGCGATGAGGACCTGGGCGTTGTCGGCGAGGGCCGCTATCGCGGAGGCCACGCCGAAGAGTCCGTAGCCGAGGAGGAGAATGCGCCGGCGGCCGACCCGGTCACCGAGGGTGCCGAAGAGGATGAGCAGCGAGGCGCAGACCAGCGGGTAGGCGTCGACGATCCAGAGGAGCTCGATCGAGCCGGGGCGCAGGTCCTCGGTGACGGAGGGGACGGCGACGTGCAGGATCGTCGCGTCGAGCGCGACGAGGACCAGGCTGACGCAGAGAACCGCCAGGACGACCCAGCGGTTGGCACCGCCGGAGGCCGCGCTGAGCCGCTGCCAGGGGGAAGGGGTCCGGGCCCCGGCCGCGTTCGTCCCCGACATGCATGTACCTCCCAGGTGATCCCTCGCGCTCGGTGGACCAGCGTCTTGTGGAGCCACGGGGGGTGGTGCGCTGTGCGGCGTCCAACGGGGTCCGGCATCGACACGCGAGTGAACGATCAGCGTACGCGAGTTCGCCTGCCCCACACGTGGTCAAGCTCTCATCCCGGCGGCGGCCCCGGTGTGGGGTATGCCACTCCCCCACCCCTCATTCTTCCCCTGTGTACACGCGCCCTCACGGCCCGTGGTTCTTCGCCCCGGGCCTGCCCCGCCTCCGCCCCTGTCCGGCTCCGCTGCCGCTCCGGTCCGGCTCCGGCCCTGAGGGGTGTGTCGCCGGTGCCACCGATAATCATGCCCGTGAAAGATCTTGCATTTCGCCGGGCCGCGCCCGCACTGGCCGTCTTCGCGGCGGTCCGGCTGCTCGGGCTGACCGTGCTCGCGGCGTGGGGTGCGGCGGTCGGCAGCAGCCCGCGCACCCTGCTGTCGGCCCGCTGGGACTCGCTCTGGTACGCCCGCATCGCCGCGGAGGGGTACGGGTACGAGGTGGTCCTCCCGAACGGGGACGTTCACTCGAATCTGGCGTTCTTCCCGCTGCTGCCGTGGCTGGAACGGGTGGTGTCGGCGGCGACCGGGTTCTCGTACGGCTCCGCGGGTCTGGTGGTGTCGGTGGTCGCGGGGCTCGCCGCGGCCTGGGGGATCTTCGCGGTGGCCGATCTGCTCCACGGCCGCCGGGCCGGGGTGTTCGCGGTCGCCGTCTGGGCGGCGCTGCCGGTCGGGATCGTGCAGTCGATGGCGTACAGCGAATCGCTGTTCACCGCCCTGGCCGCCTGGGCGCTGTACGGGGCCCTGCGCGGCCGGTGGCTGACGGCGGGTCTGCTCGCGGCCGGGGCCGGGCTGACCCGCCCGGTCGGCGCGGCGGTGGTCGCGGCGGTGTGGGTGGCCGCCGCGTCGGCCTGGCGGCGCGGGGAGCGGTCCTGGCGGACGGTCGCGGGCGCGGCGCTGGCTCCGGCGGGCGCGGCGGCGTACGTGCTGTGGGTCGGCGCACGCACCGGCGGCGGGCTGCTCGGCTACCTGGACGTGCAGGGCGGCTGGGGCAACGGCTTCGACGGGGGCTGGGCGTTCGCGGGGTTCATCGGGGCGAAGCTGGCCTCGTCCGCCTTCCTCGCGGGGGTGGGGCTGATCGCGGGTGTGGTGCTGGTGCTGTGGCTGTACGGGAAGTGCGTGCGGCAGCGACAGCCGCTGCCGCTGCTCGTGTACTGCGGGATCGTGGTGGCGCTGGCGCTGTGCGCGTCCGGGTACTTCGGCTCCAAGCCCCGGCTGCTGCTGCCGGCCTTCCCGCTGCTGCTGCCGCCGGCGGTGGCGCTGGCGCGGTGGCGGACCCGCCGGGCGGCCCTGGTGGTGGGCGCGTTGGCGCTGGCCTCGGCGGTCTACGGGGCGTTCTGGCTGAACGGCTCGGGACCTCCGTAGGGCCCCACGTCACGGAACGGGTCATTCCGATACATCTTTCAGCAAAAGAAATGCCTTGCCGGGCAATAAAGTCCGGATAAGTGACTCACGCAATTACCGAAGCAGTGGATCAAGAAACGTTCAACCGCTGTCGAAATACCGGCAATTAAGTCCCGCGTGAGACCAACTCCACATCACATGGTCATCACAAAGCCCTCGATTCGCCTGGGCCGAGCATCGGCGGACGGTAACGTCGATTGAGTGCGTACCGATCAAATCCTGACCCGTCTGGAGCGGGTGTTCGCCCGGCTGGACCGGGAACCAGAGCGACCGGCTCATCTGCAAACCCCGCAGATGAGCCGGCACCGCGTCGTGCTCCTGGGATCGACCCTCGCCTTCTATCTCGCAATCGTGGTGGCCGTACTGACCACTTCCTGGCTGGTCCGCCTGGACTGGCAGGTCATGTTCTTCCGGCCCTACGAGCAGTGGCCCCAGCTGCACGCCTTCCTCGACTACCTCGTCGTGCTCGGCCAGCGCGGACCCACCGCGGTCATGGTCGCCGCCTGGCTCGGCTGGCGCTCCTGGCGGCAGCACACCCTCCGCCCGCTGATCACCCTCGGCGTGGCGCTGCTGCTGCTCAACATCACCGTCGGGGCCGTCAAGCTCGGCCTCGGCCGGCTCGGCCCGCACTACGCCACGGAGATCGGATCCGCCGAACTCTTCGCCGGTGGCGATATATTCCCTTCCGGCCACACCGCCAACGCCGTTGTGACCTGGGGGATCCTGGCCTACCTGGCCTCCACCGGAGTCACCCGGCGGGTGCTGTCCATCGTGTCCGCCGTCGTCTCGCTGAGCGTCGGCGCCACCACCGTGTACCTCGGCACCCACTGGGTCAGTGACGTCCTGCTCGGCTGGTCCGCGGGTCTGCTGATCCTGCTGGCCCTCCCCTGGTTCGAGCCGCTCATCGCCCGGGCCGAGGCCCACGTCTTCGACGTGCGCGAGACGCTGCGCCGCCGCGCCGAGACCGGGCGGATGCCCGCGCCCGTCGTCTCCGCGCTCACCCCGCTGCTCTCGGCGGGCGGCAAGTGGCAGCTGCGGACCGCCGCCGACACCACCGGGGAGCCGCTCCCCCGGCCCGTCACGGCCACCGTGGCCGTCGCTGCCGCCCCGGCGACCGCGGCCGCCGCCACCGTCGTCACCGTGCACTCCCCGACGCCCCGGCCCGCCGTGCACCCGAACGGCAGGCCGCACGTGATCCGGTCCGCTCGGACACAGGTCACCACGTTCGCCATGCGGCGCCTGGCGAAGTACGACCGGGACTCCGCCCGGGGG
>NZ_JBSGXU010000113.1:0-27211 GCF_053610205.1 Streptomyces sp. NPDC054932
GGTGCGGCGGGGGCTGTCGCGCGATGCGCGTGCCGGACGTCAGTCGTCGTTCTTGCCCGACGGGGTCGTCTTCGCGTACTGCATCAGGAACTCGGCGTTCGACTTCGTCTGCTTCATCTTGTCGAGAAGCAGCTCGATCGCCTGCTGCGAGTCGAGCGCGTGCAGCACCCGGCGCAGCTTCCAGACGATGGCGAGCTCCTCCGCGTTGAGGAGGATCTCCTCCTTGCGGGTGCCCGACGGGTCGACGTCGACGGCCGGGAAGATGCGCTTGTCGGCGAGCTTCCGGTCGAGCTTGAGCTCCATGTTGCCGGTGCCCTTGAACTCCTCGAAGATCACCTCGTCCATGCGCGAGCCCGTGTCGACGAGCGCAGTGGCCAGGATGGTCAGCGAGCCGCCGTCCTCGATGTTGCGCGCGGCACCGAAGAAGCGCTTCGGCGGGTACAGCGCGGTCGAGTCGACACCACCGGACAGGATGCGGCCGGAGGCGGGCGCCGCCAGGTTGTACGCGCGGCCCAGACGGGTGATGGAGTCCAGCAGGACGACCACGTCGTGACCCAGCTCGACGAGACGCTTGGCGCGCTCGATGGCCAGCTCGGCGACGGTGGTGTGGTCCTCGGCCGGGCGGTCGAAGGTCGAGGAGATGACCTCGCCCTTGACCGACCGCTGCATGTCGGTGACCTCTTCCGGACGCTCGTCGACCAGGACGACCATCAGGTGGCACTCGGGGTTGTTGGTGGTGATCGCGTTGGCGATCGCCTGCATGATCATGGTCTTACCGGTCTTCGGCGGGGCCACGATCAGGCCTCGCTGACCCTTGCCGATCGGCGACACGAGGTCGATGATGCGGGTCGTCAGCACGCCCGGGTCGGTCTCCAGACGGAGCCGGTCCTGCGGGTAGAGCGGGGTGAGCTTCTGGAACTCCGGTCGGCCGCGGCCGGATTCGGGCGCCATGCCGTTCACCGAGTCCAGGCGCACGAGGGCGTTGAACTTCTCGCGGCGCTCGCCGTCCTTGGGCTGGCGGACGGCACCGGTGGTGTGGTCACCCTTGCGCAGGCCGGCCTTGCGGACCTGGGCGAGCGAGACGTACACGTCGTTGGGGCCGGGCAGGTAGCCCGAGGTCCGGATGAACGCGTAGTTGTCGAGGATGTCGAGGATGCCCGCGACGGGGATCAGCACGTCGTCGTCGGCGACCTGCGGCTCGCTCGGCGCGAACTCGTCGCGGCCACGGCGGCCACGGCGGTCGCGGTAGCGGCCGCGACGGCCGCGACGGCCGTCCTCACCGTCGAAGTCGTCCTGGGGCCCGTTGTCCTGGCGGTCCTGACGACCCTGCTGGCCCTGGCCCTGACCCTGGCCGCGGCCGCCCTGCTGCTGGCGGTCGGCACGGTCCTGACGGCCGCCCTGGCCGCCCTGCGCGCCCTGACCCTGGCCGCCGCCCTGACCCTGGCCGCCCTGGCCCTGGTCGTCGGCCTTGGCACCGCGGTCACGGCGGTCGCGCTGACGGTCGGCACGGTCACCGCGGTCACGGCGGTCGCGACGGCCGCGGCCCTCGCCGTCCTGACCCTGCGCCTGGCCGGCGGAGACCGCGGTGGCGGCCTCGGCCTTGGCCTCGGACGGGGCGGTGGCGGCGGGAACCGTCTCGGTCTTCTGCTCGACCTGCACGGCAACGGGGGCCGAGGCCTCCGGGCTGCCGGTGGGGGCCGTGGCCCGACGGCGGCGGCGCTCACCGGCCGGCGCGTCGTCGCTGGCCGGCTGGCCCGGGATCTCGATCTGCGCCTGCGCGGCGGGCTTCTCGGCGGGCGCCTCGGCGGCGGCCTCGGTCGTGCGGGCCTTGCTGGTGGCGCGGCGCTTCGGCTTGGCCTCGGCGGTGTCTGCGGCAGCGGAGGCAGCGGCCTTGGGGGCACTGCTGCCCGCCTGCGCCTCCTTGATGACCTCGATCAGCTGGCTCTTGCGCATCCGCGCGGTGCCCCTGATCCCGAGGCCCGACGCGACCTGCTGCAGCTCGGCCAGGACCATGCCGTCAAGGCCGGTGCCGGTGCGTCGACGCTTGGGTGCGGCGCCCGCGGCGGGGGCACTGGTGTCGACAGAGGTGTCGGCAGCGCCCATCAGATCGGTGGTGTCGCTCACGAAGGGTCCTTCCCTGGAGCGGACGTCGGCCTGTCTGGCTCGGCGACCGGTTGTGCTGTCCGACAACAGTCCTAGGTGTGGACCGTGCCGGGGCGGTGGTCCGCCGGTAGAAGTACGGCGGAAGAAACGTGCATGGCTGGTTCCGGCGAGAAGCCCCCGAGCTGAAAGCGTGGGAATGTCACGCCGATTCCGGAGCGTGCTCGAAACTGCTGGAAGTGATCAAAGCAGTCGGGGAGGCTCCCGGAAGAAATGTGGTCCCGAATGGGGACACTGAGCACGGAGCCATGACGGCTTCCGATGCGCACTTGAGACTAACACTACCGGATCCAATAGATATTCCCCCTCTCAATCACCGGCAATCGCGCCTTCCGCGCGGGCGGCCTGCCCCGGCCGCCCGCCCCTGGTCGGCTGCGCACTCCCGTAAAGCGGCCTCAGCCGCCCTGGGTGCCCAGCGGAAGTACGCTCGCGCCCGCGGCGTCGAGTGCGAGCCGGTTGGCCGCCCACCCCTCGCCCGCGAGCTGCGCGACCTTGTCGGCCGCACCGTTGTCGACCAGCGCGAGGACGGTGGGTCCCGCGCCGGAGATGACCGCGGGGATCCCGTCCGCCCGCAGCCTGTTGACGAGTGCCACGCTCTCGGGCATCGCCGGGGACCGGTACTCCTGGTGGAGCCGGTCCTCGGTGGCCGGCAGCAGGAGCTCGGGACGCCTGGTCAGGGCTTCCACGAGCAGGCCCGCGCGACCCGCGTTGACGGCCGCGTCCACGTGCGGGACGGTGCGCGGCAGCAGGCCGCGCGCGGTCTCCGTCAGGACCGGCCTGGACGGTACGAAGACCACCGGAACGATGGATTCGGCGGGCTCCATCCGGATCGCCTTGGCGCTGCCGCCGTCCATCCAGGCGAGGGTGAATCCGCCGAGCAGACAGGCGGCGACGTTGTCGGGGTGGCCCTCGATCTCGGTGGCGAGCTCCAGCAGCGCCGCGTCGTCGAGCTTGGCCTCGCCGCCTATGGTCACGGCGCGCGCGGCGACGATGCCGGCGCAGATGGCGGCGGAGGAGGAGCCGAGGCCGCGACCGTGCGGGATGCGGTTGGCGCAGACGACCTCGAGGCCGCGCGGCTGACCGCCCAGCAGGTCGAAAGCGGTGCGCATGGCGCGTACGAGCAGGTGGCTCTCGTCCCGCGGGAGGGTGTCGGCGCCCTCACCCGCGATGTCGATGTTCAGGCCGGAGTCGGCCACCCGGACGACTACGTCGTCGTAGAGCCCCAGGGCCAGGCCCAGGGCGTCGAAGCCCGGGCCGAGGTTGGCACTGCTGGCGGGGACGCGCACCCGTACGGCGGCGGCGCGGAACGCTGGACCGGCCATCGTCCGATGACACTCCTTGTGACTGTGCGAGAACTTCGCTCTTCGCTGGCTCGCTGCGAATGTACTGGAGAACGTACGACACCCGAAGGCCCTCGGGGCAGCACCGCAGTCATATGCGCGGTGGCGGATGTAGGTACAGCGTATCGAAGGAAGGTTCTCTCGCGACATAGGGCGCACAGGAGGCGCACGATGCGTGTCGCGGACTTCGACCGGCTTCGACCGACTTCGGCCGCTTTTTTGTTGCCGTACGGGGTGAGTTGCCGGGTTCCGGAGGGCCTCGGGAAGGCCCCGGGAGGCCTTCGGGAGCCCTCCGGGACCCGGCTCACACGACTGCGGTCAGACCAGGCCGAGGCGCACGGCGGCGGCTTCGGCGTCCACCGGAACGGTGACCGGCTGCGGAGCGCCGGCGATCGCCCAGTCGGGGTCCTTCAGGCCGTTGCCGGTGACGGTGCACACGATCCTCTGGCCGGGGTCGACCAGGCCCAGCTCGGCGGCCTTGAGCAGGCCGGCCACCGAGGCGGCCGAGGCGGGCTCGACGAAGACGCCCTCCTGCGCGGCCAACAGCCGGTAGGCGGCCAGGATCTGGCGGTCCGTCACCTCGTCGATGAAGCCGCCCGACTCGTCACGCGCGGCGAGCGCGTAGTCCCAGGACGCCGGGTTGCCGATCCGGATCGCGGTGGCGATGGTGTGCGGCTCCTTGACGACCTCGCCGCGCACGATGGGCGCGGAACCGGATGCCTGGAAACCCCACACGCGGGGCGTACGGGTGGACAGGCCGTCGGCCTTGTACTCCTTGAAGCCCTTCCAGTACGCGGTGATGTTGCCGGCGTTGCCGACGGGCAGCACGTGGATGTCGGGGGCGTCGCCGAGCGCGTCGACGATCTCGAACGCGGCCGTCTTCTGGCCCTCGATACGTACCGGGTTGACCGAATTGACCAGCGCGACCGGGTAGTTGTCGGAGAGCGCGCGGGCCAGGTTCAGGCAGTCGTCGAAGTTGCCGTCCACCTGCAGGATCTTGGCGCCGTGCACCAGGGCCTGGCCCATCTTGCCGAGTGCGATCTTGCCGCGGGGCACGAGCACCGCGCAGACCATCCCGGCGCGCACCGCGTAGGCGGCGGCGGAGGCCGAAGTGTTGCCGGTGGAGGCGCAGATGACCGCCTTCGCGCCCTCCTCCTTGGCCTTGGTGATCGCCATGGTCATGCCGCGGTCCTTGAAGGACCCGGTGGGGTTCGCCCCCTCGACCTTCAGGTGGACCTCGCAGCCGGTGCGCTCGGAGAGCACCTGGGCGGGGACGAGGGGAGTGCCGCCCTCGCGGAGCGTCACCACGGGAGTCGCGTCCGTGACCGGCAGGCGGTCCCGGTACTCCTCGATGATGCCGCGCCACTGGTGGGTGCGATTGCTGCTCATGGGTCCTTACTCCCCTTCAACACGCATGATGCTGGCGACACCGCGGACGGTGTCCAGCTTCCGCAGCGCCTCGACGGTCCCGGAGAGGGCGGCGTCGGCGGCGCGGTGGGTGACGACGACGAGGGATGCCTCGCCGTCCTTGCCCTGCTGGCGGACGGTGTCGATCGAGACACCGTGCTCCGCGAACGTCGTCGCCACCTGGGCGAGGACGCCCGGCTTGTCGGCCACATCGAGGCTGATGTGGTAGCGCGTGACGACATCGCCCATGGGGCTGACCGGCAGCTGGGTGTACGCCGACTCGCCGGGCCCCGTTGCCTCGGCGAGCTTGTTGCGGGCGACGGCGACGAGGTCACCGAGGACCGCGGACGCGGTCGGCGCGCCGCCCGCGCCGGGCCCGTAGAACATGAGCCGCCCGGCGGCCTCCGCCTCGACGAAGACGGCGTTGTACGCCTCGCGGACGGAGGCGAGCGGGTGGCTGAGCGGGATCATCGCCGGGTGGACGCGGGCGGTGACGGACTGGCCGTCGGCGGCGCGCTCCAGGATGGCGAGGAGCTTGATGGTGCAGCCCATCCGCTTGGCGGAGGCGAAGTCGGCCGCGCTGACCTCGGTCATGCCCTCGCGGTACACGTCGTCCAGGCGGACGCGGGTGTGGAAGGCGATGCCGGCCAGGATCGCGGCCTTGGCGGCGGCGTCGTAGCCCTCGACGTCGGCGGTCGGGTCGGCCTCGGCGTACCCGAGGGCGGTGGCCTCGTCGAGCGCCTCCTGGTACCCGGCGCCGGTGGAGTCCATCTTGTCGAGGATGAAGTTCGTCGTGCCGTTGACGATGCCCATCACGCGGTTGATCTTGTCGCCGGCGAGCGACTCGCGCATCGGGCGGACCAGCGGGATGGCGCCGGCGACGGCGGCCTCGTAGTAGAGGTCCAGCCCGTGCTGCTCGGCCGCGGCGTGCAGCGCGGCACCGTCCTGGGCGAGCAGCGCCTTGTTCGCGGAGACCACGGAGATGCCCTGCTCGAAGGCGGTGGTGATGAGCGTACGGGCGGGCTCGATGCCGCCGATGACCTCGATGGCGATGTCGATGTCACCGCGTTTGAGGAGGGCGGTCGCATCGGTGGTGATCAGCGCGGGATCGATGCCCTCACGGACCTTCGAGGGGCGGCGCACGGCCACGCCGGCGAGCTCCACGGGCGCGCCGATCCTCTGCGTGAGGTCGTCGGCGTGCGTCGTCATGATGCGAGCCACTTCTGAGCCGACCACTCCACAGCCCAGCAGCGCCACCTTCAGCGGACGCGTACGCATCATTCGACCTACGCCTTTCGATCTTCCATCAGTACCCTGCGGGCGGTTTGCCCGCCGGGTGGAACCAGTCTCACTCAATGGACAGCAGTTTCCATCCTCGGTCCATTGAGTGAGACACCTATTTCATCATCCGAGGTCGAGCCGCAGGAGATCTTCCTCCGTCTCGCGGCGGACGATCACTCGCGCCTGTCCGTCGCGCACGGCGACGACGGGCGGGCGGAGCGCGTGGTTGTAGTTGCTGGCCATGGAGCGGCAGTACGCGCCGGTGGCCGGGACGGCCAGGAGGTCGCCGGGCGCGAGGTCGGCGGGCAGGAACGCGTCCTTCACGACGATGTCGCCGCTCTCGCAGTGCTTGCCGACCACGCGCACGAGCATGGGCTCGGCGTCGGAGGTGCGGGAGGCGAGCACGATGGAGTACTCGGCGTCGTACAGGGCGGTGCGGATGTTGTCGGACATCCCGCCGTCGACGCTCACGTAGGTCCGCAGGCCCTCCAGCGGCTTGATCGTCCCCACCTCGTACAGCGTGAACGCGGTCGGTCCGACGATGGCACGGCCGGGCTCCACGGAGATCCGGGGGGCACGCAGGCCGGCGCTCTCGCACTCCCGGGCCACGATCTCGTGCAGGGACTTGGCGATCTCGTGGGGCTCGCGCGGGTCGTCGTTCGAGGTGTACGCGATGCCGAGCCCGCCGCCGAGGTCGATCTCGGGCAGCTCCACCCCGTGCTCGTCCCGCACGGCGGCCAGCAGCTGCACGACGCGCTTGGCGGAGACCTCGAAGCCGGCCATGTCGAAGATCTGCGAACCGATGTGGGAGTGGACGCCGAGCAGCTCGAGCGAGTCGTGTCCGAGCGCGCGCCGCACGGCCTCGGCCGCGGAACCGTCGGCCACGGCGATGCCGAACTTCTGGTCCTCGTGCGCGGTGGCGATGAACTCGTGGGTGTGCGCCTCGACGCCGACGGTCACGCGGATCTGGACGGGCTGGCGCACGCCGAGCTCACGGGCGATGTGCGCGACGCGGGCGATCTCCTGGAAGGAGTCCAGCACGATGCGCCCGACCCCGGCCCCGACGGCCCGGCGGATCTCGCCCTCGGACTTGTTGTTGCCGTGGAAGGCGATGCGGGCGGCCGGCATCCCGGCGGCGAGGGCGGTCGTCAGCTCCCCACCGGAACACACGTCCACATTGAGCCCCTCCTCCTTCAGCCACTTCACGACGGCCTTGGAGAGGAACGCCTTGCCGGCGTAGAAGACGTCGGCGTCCTTGCCGAAGGCGTGCGCCCACGCCCGGCACCGCGCCCGGAAGTCCTCCTCGTCGAGGAAGTAGGCGGGGGTTCCGAACTCCTCGGCGAGCCGGGTGACTTCGATCCCGCCCACGGTGACGACGCCCTCGTCCGTCCGCTCGACCGTCCGGGCCCAGACCTTCTCGTCGAGGGCGTTCAGGTCGGCGGGCGGCGGGGAGTAGTGCCCCTCGGGCAGGACGTCGGCGTGGCGGGGCCCGGCGGGGTGCGCGGAACGGCTCATCGGTATCTCTCTTCGCGGGTCACAGGCGTGTCGGTGCATCCATGCCGAGCAGGGCCAGGCCGCCGGCCAGCACCGTCCCGGCGGCTTCGGCAAGAGCCAGCCGGG
The DNA here is from genome assembly GCF_053610205.1 of Streptomyces sp. NPDC054932. Taxonomy (NCBI): domain Bacteria; kingdom Bacillati; phylum Actinomycetota; class Actinomycetes; order Kitasatosporales; family Streptomycetaceae; genus Streptomyces; species Streptomyces sp. NPDC054932. Next base: position 7,809 of record NZ_JBSGXU010000113.1, read on the forward strand.
CGCGGTGGGCGGCCGAGGGTTTCTCGTCGCCCACGGGCAGAACGCGGTACTGGAAGTCGAGCAGCGCGTCGGCCAGCTCGACGAGGTGGCGGGCGAGCCGCTCGGGGGCACGGTGGTGCGCGGCGGCTTCGAGGACGAGGGGGTGGTCGGCGAGGACGCGCAGCAGGGCGGGCGCGTCGACCTCACCGGCCTCGGGGCGGAACCCGAGCTGCTCGGCATTGCGTACGAGCGCACGGGCGCGGGCATGGGCGTACCGCACGCGGAAGAACTCGTTGCTCTCCGCCTGGACGAGCAGTGCGTCGGAGAAGACCGGGGTCTCCCGCGCGGGAACGGTGAGCACGGCCCAGGTGACGGCATCGGCCCCGTAGCGGGCGACGACGTCGCGGTCCCGCCCGGCGAGGGGGGCGGCGGGCAGGTTCCCGGGCAGGTCGCGCTCGGTGCCGCCCTGGACGCGCACGAGCCGCAGGACGCTGCGGCGCACGAGGCGCTCGCGCAGCCCGGGGGCGGGGGCGGGACCGGGGGCGGTGAAGCCGGCACCGTCCCGCAGGTCCCGGATCAGGACGTCCCGGACGACGGCGTCCCGTATGACGGCGTCCCGTACGACTGCGGGGGCGGAGGGCGCGGGCAGCACGAAGTTGAGGAACCCGGCTCCCGTGACCTCGACACGCTCGATGCCGGGCTCGGCACCGAGCCGGCGGGCCAGTGCGTCCGCCACGTCGCGGGGCGGGCATCCGGCGGCCTTGGCGACCTGGAAGGCGACGGGGGTGGCGTAGTCCCCCACCCCACCGGGCCGGGTCCGCTCCACCACGACGCGCGTGGGCACCGTCCCGCCCAGCTCCCCGTCCTCGACGGCGCGGCGCACGGCGCGTACGACGCAACGGGAGAGGTCTGCGGGGGTCACGGGACCAGCCTAGGGGAGACGCCCCGTCATCAGTCGAAGGGTTTCGGCATGTGAACAGAGCGCTGGACACCGGTTCTGCGTACTGCAGGAAGCACCGACGCAAAAACAGGAGGCGAACCCGTCCCCTGAACCAACGGCGAACTCACTGGAGACTCACTGGAGACTCACCGGGAACTATCCCCTCCCCCGCCCGGCGGGGGCCCCTTTCCTCCCGTCGCGCCGGTCCTTGCGCTCGACCAGCCTGCGCACGACCCGCACGAGCTCGGCGGGCTCGAAGGGCTTGGCGAGGAAAGCATCCACCCCGGCCGCGGTCCCGGCCTCCACCTCCTGCTGCGTGCAGGCGCTGACGATGGCCACGGGCACGTCCCTGGTCCGCGGATCGGCCCGCAACTGCGAGGCCGCCCCGAACCCGTCCAGCCGGGGCATGACCACATCAAGGGTGATCACATCGGGACACACGCGATGCACGACGTCCAGACACTCGGCACCATCGTTCGCGGTCACGACCTCGAAGCCCTCCAGCTCGAGATTGACCTTGATCAGCTGCCGGATGACCTTGTTGTCGTCGACAACAAGCACCCGGCCCGAGACGCCTGGCACAACTCGAGAGTAGGTCGAGCCGGGCCCCCGCGTCCGGGTTTTCGCCACTTCCACCCCGTGCGGGCGAACCACCCCTCCATCCCCCGCAAACCGGTTCCTGATCACCCCATGGAAGCTGGTAGTGTTCAACCCGTCGCCGCAACACCAACGACGCGCCCCCGTAGCTCAGGGGATAGAGCAACGGCCTCCGGAGCCGTGTGCGCAGGTTCGAATCCTGCCGGGGGCACTTCGCAGGAAGTGCCCAAAGACCCCGCCATCAGCGGCAACGCTGAAGCCGGGGTCTTCGCGTATGTGCAGCCAACTGCCGCCCTGCGCACCCGTATGTCAGACCCTGCGGGCCATTCGTGGACAGGATCTTGACCGATCGCCCCAGGTCAGCCCGGGAAACACCGAAGACCCCCGGACAGGTCCAGGGGCCTCGCAGCGTAGCGCCAGTCACTCGCGTCCGAGGTCGTCGCGATCCGTCTCCTGGACGCCCTGGACAAAGCCGGCCCCCCACGTCCGCAGCCACGACGGCAAGCACCTGGTCTCAGCACGCTGACCACGCCGGTCACGCGTCGAGCCACGCTCGTCGATCTCGGGCGACGCTGTAGATCTGCTCAACTTGAGGTGTGGTGAAGACGCCCGAGAGAGGTGCCAAAGCCGAGACCTCCCTTTCTTGGTAGACGCGGACCGTGAGCTGAGTGGCGACGACGTCGAGCTTGAGGACGTCAACGAAGACCAGGACCGGCTCGACGGGTACAGCGAAGTCACAGTGCTTCTCCAGCACCTTTCGTGTGCGTTTGGCCTCTGACCGGCTCTTGATCCCGTACGGCTGAGCCTTACCGCCGTTGATCTTCACCATGTCATCCCCGACCCAGACGGTCTTCTGAGGATGCCGCTTGGTGTTGATGGTGAAGACCCCGCCAGGACCTATGAGCAGGTGATCGATGTCCACCTGGCGCGGCAAAGGGACAGAGTGCAGGACACGCCACCCCTGACGGGTCAGCCGATCCAGTTCCTCCCCGACCCGGCGCTCGCCGGCCAAACCGGTGCGCCAGGAGTCCCCGTCAGTCCTGCGCCGGAGCATCCAGGCGACCACACGCTCAAGGAAGCCGGTCCCCGTCTCGGCAAGTTGCCTCCGCAACTCCTCGCCGGGACGATTGGAAGCGAGATCGTTCTCTGGTGTCAGCGGAAGCAGGGTCGGCCCGGGAACGACGAACGGAGAACCGGACGTCATGTAAGCCGACTGGCGAGCCAGGGCATCCACAACAGCGTCACCGTAGCCAGTGCGTAAGAACGTGATCTCTCCGGTCTTACGGTCCGCCCACGCCACCGCTGTTCCGTCCGGCAGATTCACGTACAGACGATCGTGCCCATACCGCTTCCACGAAGTGACCCTCAGCTGGTCCACTCATCCCCCAGGTGCGCGCAGCGACGTTCACGCCATGGCAGCAGCGGACCAGCAAAGCCACAAGAGCGCCCATGCGGTAAGGCTTTCCCTACTTCATCAAGGCACCCGCCGCGCACGCGCGGCGCGTGCGGCCCGACTCCGATTCGGCCAGCCAGCTCTGCACGAGAGTGCCACCATGGGGCGGCCGCGCTCGTACCGCGCCCCTGTCTGCCTCCGTCCTGCACCCCATCAGAACGTTCCAGGTTGCGCGGTGGGAGGACAGGTTGGCCAGCCGTCCTCCCACATTCCTCATTCGCTCGTAACCGACTCAATGGCCTTGATGACCAGCTCCTTGCGGGAAAAGAGGAAGGCCCCGTAGTTATCGTGCCGCACGGGAGATTTCTGCTCTGCCGGCAACAGATGCGATTTCAGAATTCCACCCACCTCTTCCTCCCCCAAAGCCTCTTCCATCGTTGCCAGATACTCTGAAGGGGCACGCTTTCCAATGCTCTGATTGGTCCTCTTGTCGATCAGTGCTCGATTGAGGATCAACTCAGAGTTACCGGGATCGCCCACTTCCTCTAGATACTTCTTCGGGAAAATGTGATGCGCATCCACGCTCTCTTCCAGGATCTTACCTGGTGTCAAGCTTGAACCAGAGTGGAAGTCGCGCGCTCCATTGCTCAGCGTCAGCGCCATGACACCCTTATACAGGGCTTGCAAATTAGTCCGAGCCGTATCCAGGATCTCGCCGGCGAATGCAAACCCCTCCACAGCTTCAGGGATACCCTCACCGTCATTTACCCAGGAGGCAAGGTCCGTGAAATCTTTTCCAGCTTGACTATTTCCACCCTGGTCGTAATTCCTCGAAAAGACGGAGCACCAGAAGAAGCGGCGAAGCTTCCGCAATGCCGATCCGTTCTCAACCGATCGCTTGGATTCAACCTCGCACCAAACGGCAGCCAAGGGAACCAGGATCATGGAATATGGAAGCCACTTCGGAGCAAGGACTCCGCATTCATCGCGGAGAAACGTCAGGGCGCGCGCTGCACCCTGAGCAACCTGATCCCAGTACCTTTCAAACTCCGCAGGAGTAAGCTCCAATACGTCACTGCGTTGAGCAGAAGCCCTACCACCCCTAGATTTTTCAGCGGTTGCTCGGAGTGAAACCGCTTGAAGTAGATAGTACGCATCAACTTCAAATGACCCTAGGATCGGATGCTTCTCCTGCACCCGTTCCCAGTCTCTTCGCAAATCCACTCCAGCGGGCCAAAAGCGGGCCGCCAAGAGTTCGAATACGCTTAGCTTCACGCCAGTTCGGTTTATAGTTTCAAAGATTCGGCATACCGCATCAAGAGGAGTTGCCTCCGGAAGTTCAACCACAGGGAAGCGATAATTCCCAATCGGCTGCAAATATCTCCGAACCAGCTGCCGAACTTGATTCCGGCGAGCCTTCCAATCCTCCCCTTCCACCGCCTCCTCCATGACATCGAGCCACTCTTCAATTAGCTCGGATCCGATTAGAGATAGCGGGAAGAGTGACTGTTTGATCTCTTCCGCAATAGTGGCCGGAGGGCGCCTACGTACCTGCTTGGCGTTGAGGTCGCGATACACGATTACGTCATCAAGACGGCTTGCGTCGAGAAGGCCCGGGGCGTTCGAGTCAAGCTCACTCAAGAGCGCAAGATCGACGAAGAACCTCTGCTGCCCCGTACCGGTCAAGGCTTGAAATATCGAAGTGAGCCGCTGCTGCCCATCGAGGACCAAAGCGGCTGACTCTTTAAGCGCAGTATCAAACCCTTCGAAGGGTCGCCGCCTAATCTGCGGCGTCTTCTGTTCCCAAAAGAGGAGGGTTCCTGCTGGGTAGCGGGCAATTATGGAGACGAGGAGTTTTTGCGTGTCCGCCGGATCCCAAACAAAGCTTCGCTGGAAGTCGGGTATGGCCAGTCGACCTCGCTTCATATCGTCCATCAGGTCCTTGATGGATGGCGTGTCGGGAGTTGACATTTGCTTAGACGGGTGATGCTCCTGCCGAACCATTAGCCCCCCTCAGGGCAAGTAGCCATACGTGATGGTTAATCATAGTGATGCCCCATCAGTCCGCAGTAGCTGGCCCACGGTAGTTACAACTCGTACACCTTTGACTGCCGTCACTGTGGTTGTCCCCGCAACTGCGGTCAACGTCAGGTGGCAGGGCGAGCTTCAGGCGTCCTTCGGCGTGGCGTGGCACACCCTCGGTGGGCGCCTCACAGTGTCCAAGGGGCGTTGGGGCGCCGTTGGTGCCGGCGTGCCTGGCGGGTACCAGCAACGCCGTCCCTGCCCGCACATCACCCGGGACTCACCGGCATCACTCTCCGAGAGCTACGGACTGTGGACTGGCACGGCTTGCTCAACCTGGCTCTGACTCTCCGGTCTGCTGAAACGCGTCGGCCAAATGGGTCTCCGGGGCCGTGTGCCGGCGGTGCTCCTGTCCGCCTTGCCTGCGCCTTCCCAGCGGTTGTCCTTGGCGAGACCATCCCGAGGTCCGATCGTCGACGACGCTGGAAGCAGGTGGGGGCGGATGACTCAGCCCAGGTGTGGGGCGCAGACGGCTAAGGGGCGGCCGTGTGCCAAGCCCGCGATCATGAACAGCTCTCGGTGTCAGTTACACCAGGGCGGCTGGTCGAGCTATGGGGTGGCGCAGCAGAAGAAGAAGGAAGCTGAAGCGAAGATGCGGCAGCTTCGGAGGAAGAAGTGAGCTGATGAGCGGCCTGGCGCTGACATCGATGGGTGACATCAACGGCGGTGGACACCGACAGTGCCGGGCGGTTGCGGAGAGGTGTCGCGGTCTGAGCTCACGAGCTGATGGGCGGGAGCCGGGCGAGCTTACGAAGTAGCTGCCGTCGACCGCAGGACAGGACTTCAGGGCTCGCAGCCCATTTGTGGACCGATGAGGTACGACAGACCGCTTCTAGGCTCTTGACCTGCTGTCACACCTGAGACGCACGGGGTCTCCGACGCCGTGTGCGCAGGTTCGAATCCTGCCGGGGCACTTCGCAGGAAGTGCCCAAAGACCCCGCCATCAGCGCTTTAGCTGAGACGGGGTCTTCGCGTATGTGCAGCCGTGTGCCACCGCATGCGGAACCTGCGGCCTATGCGCGGGATGGGCGGTGTTCCGCTCCGCAGCCGCTGGAGCCCCGCAGGTTCAGAGGCTGTCCCGCTCCATCAGCGAGCCGTCAGGGCCCATCGTGTAGATCCGTGGCGGCCCCATTCGTTCCATGGCCTTCCTCAGTGCCGCTTCCTTGTCGGCGGGGCTGGGAGCGTGCGGGTCCAACACGCGAAAGCCGAGCAGTTCGACCCTGTCGGCGTCCACGTCCTCGGGCTCGGGACGGCCCTCCTGGACGAAACCGCAGAGCGAACGCAGCGCGTCTTCTCCAAGCTCCAGGGGGTGGAAGGGCAGGGCGTACGGCTCCTCTTCCTCACCGGGCCAGGGAATCACGTCCGCCGGGCGGTCCCCGGCCCAGTAGGGAAGCTCGAAGGAAAGCGGTTCCCCGATGTTCTCGATGATCCCGCTGTCCGGTGACAGGCTCAGAGAGCGGATGAGGCGTCCGTCTTCCCAGACGGCGAACGCCAGCCAGTCGACCACGCTGTGCATGGCATGCAGGACCAGCCGTCGGCCGGCACTCGCCGCCACAAGGTGCTCGGGAAGCCGTGACGGGAAATCGATCATCACGCGCCGATCGCAGATGACCTCCACGCCCGCCCAGCTCGCCGCATAGGTCGTTCCGTCGGGGGGATGGACGCCCCGCCCCAGGGCCGAACCCCGAGTCTCTTCGATCTCACAGCCCGGATACAGGCGCCGCATCGTGCGGGACGTCTGCTCCACGTCCGCCGCACTCACTTGTCGCAGCAGACCCGGCACATCGCCGTCGGCATACACGAGCAGACCGGTCTTGGCTCCCAAAGCCCCTCCCCCAAACCCACTGCTGAATCGTGGCTGCACCGTATCCGCCGGCCCTGACAGCAGCGGATCAGCGGGTGGCCTCGGATTGCCGCGCATTCGCCGACTCGAGCCGGGCCGTGCCGGGGCGTTTCTGCCGAACCAGCGTGAAGGCCTGGACACAGTCCCCACTGAGTCCAGGCCTTTGTTGTTGGTGCTGGTCGCGACAGGGCTCGCCGACTTCCTCAGCTGAGGATGTGCACGAGCAACGCAGCCGTGGCTGTGAGCGCCGAGAGAAGGGCCGGCCCTCCGACCGACCGTACGAAGTGGCCCTGACCGTCGACCCGCCCCGCGTTGCTCAGCCTGACGTCGATGAAGTGTTCACGCACCACCAGGTCGGCGCTCCCTTCCGTCAGTACTGCCACCGTGACGGGTTGGCCCCTTTTGGCAAGGGGCCGAACAGAACCGACTTACCTGAAACCGAGCAGGCTCCCACCAGCGAGTGCGCACCGGCTGCCTCTGCGGTGAGAAGTTCGACGGTCGGTGTCTGCAGGTCCAGTTCCAGCGGCCGCCCTCGATCGCACTGTTCGCTTGAAATGGCATGCCGGCCCGGGTTGGCTGTACCGGATCCCCGACTGGCGTGCCGGCGCCGATGCGTGCGTTGCCGCCGTCACTCGGTACCCGTTCGGATGAAGTAGCCGTCCGCCGGCACCTCAGGGCCTGCGCTGATCGCGGCCCGATACCTCTCTTCCACTATCTCGGCGAACATCACAGCTCTTCGATTCCGCCCTCCGATGGCGCCGCGAAGCCACTCACGGCGACCGTGACTCCAGTGCAGTCTTCCTATCTCGCCGCGAAAATGCCGATCGAGAATGAATCGAAGCGTGGAGGCGTCCACATCTCCCAGTTGATACGCGGCATGCCATCTCCCCATGATCAGATTGGTGAACATGACCTGTCGGTATCGTTCGAACGTCATCGGGATGCCGGGCGGTTCCCAGCATGCAGCGAGGGCGCGATCCTCCATGGCCAGATAGACCATTTGCCTATGGGTAGCCCTGTCCCGTTCGTCCCTGACGGCCTTCGTCTGCTGCGCCTGATACATGAGTGAGACCGCGACACCTGACAGCGCAATGCCGGACAGCAGCACCGACGTCGCGCTGAAAGCCTGGGTGCGGTCACCGAGAAGTTTGAATGCCGAGGCCAGAAGCACGGCGAGCAGCGCCATCGCTACGGCCGCGGAGACCAGGAGTCGGCGAGGAATTCTCAAATCGAGGCCTCCTCCCCTTCGATACCACCCGTTCCCGCCCGTTCCCGCCCATGTTGGCAGCACCAAGAGACGGGAACAATAGGCGGATTGGGCGGACAATACGACCCTTCTGAACCCTCTGACCCAGGAAGTGCCGGCAGACACGCTGATTTCATGGACGGAAGCTGCATCCCGGTGCGTTGCACCGGGCGCCTGCTGTCGGCGCGGGGTGGAGGTTGCGGCTTTTGCGGAGTCGGTGTTCCGGGGGTGGGAGATCGCTACCGTGGTGAGCGTTCGGTTGAAGGAGGGGAGCCATGAAGGCTGACACGGTTGATCTGCGGCGGATCTTCGGCAAGGACGTCCGGTACACGGTGCCGCTGTTCCAGCGTCCTTACGTCTGGGACCGGGACGACAACTGGGCCGCCCTGTGGGAGGACGTTCGCCGGACCGTGGAGCGGGCGGAGGAGGCCGTGCAGTCCGGGGAGACCGTCGCGCCGCACTTTCTCGGCGCCGTCGTCTTCGACGAGGCGCCCCACATGTCGTCCGATCTCGAGACCCGGCAGGTCATCGACGGGCAGCAGCGCCTGACCACGCTCCAGCTGTTCCTCTTCGCGGCGCGGCTGTCGGCCACCGCCCAGGACGACAAGAAGTCCGTACGGCTGCTCAGCAAGTTCCTGGAGAACGACCAGGACCTGTACGACCGCGGCCGGCACCCCGACCACCTCTACAAGGTCTGGCCCACGAACGCCGACCGCGAAGAGTTCCGTTCCGTCATGCTCGGCAAGGGCGGCAGCGGCCGGCTGACCCAGGCGGTCGACTACTTCCAGCAGGAGATCGACAAGTGGCTGGCCGAGGCGCCCGAACCGCACGAGCGGCTCGGGGCGCTGGTGCAGACGATGCGTGAGCACCTGCGCCTGGTCATCATCGACCTGGAAGAACACGACGACGCCCAGGTCGTCTTCGAGACGCTCAACAGCCGCGGCACCCCGCTGGAACACGCGGACCTGGTCAAGAACCTGCTGTTCCGGGACGCCGAGCACGCCGGCGCGGACATCGACCGCCTCTACCGGACCTACTGGGCCCCCTTCGACCAGGCCGAGTGGCGGACCGAGCAGACGACGGGCCGCATCACGCGCAGCCGCCTCGACGTCTTCTTGACCTATTGGCTCACCATGCGCACACAGCGCGAGTTCACCTCCTCGGCGCTGTTCAAGGAGTTCGAGCGCTGGCTGCGCGCCGCCCCCGCTCCCACCGAGGAGGTGTTCGCGGAGCTGACGCGGTACGCCGAGATCTACGAGCGTCTCGACCAGTACCCGGCGCACGGGCCCGAGGGCCGGTTCCTGTACCGGATGAAGGTCATGCAGATGTCGACACCGATGCCTCTGCTCCTCTTCCTCTACGGGCTCAGCGAGGAGGTGCTCACACCCGAGCGCCGGCGCAACGCCATCCGCGCCATCGACAGCTACCTCGTGCGGCGGGCGATCCTCAACCTCAGCAACCGTGACTACAACCACGTCTTCCGCGACCTCGTCGCCGCCGCGGCCCGGGAGCCCGGGCGGGCGGACGAAGTCATCATCAAGACCCTGACGGGGATGCACGGCCAGCACCGCAACTGGCCGACCGATGCCGAATTCCGCACGGCCCTGGAGCAGGACCCCCTGTACGCCCGGCTCTACCGCCACCGGGTCCGCATCCTCCTGGAGGCGCTGGAGGACGAGCTGCGCACCGACCACACGGAGCAGCTCACCGCCCCGATCGGCGAGCAGCTCGGCTCGAAGCTGACGATCGAGCACGTCATGCCGCAGAGCTGGCGCGACAACTGGCCTCCCCTGGCGGACGATCCGGACGAAGGGGCCGGCCGCGACGAGCTGGTGCACACCCTCGGCAATCTGACCCTGGTCACGGCCCGCCTCAATCCCACCCTCGGCAACATGGCGTGGGACGACAAGCGCCGGTGGCTCGGTGAGCACAGCCTCCTGCGCCTCACCCACGGCACGCTGCTCAATCCCCCGCCCGGTTCCGGCATCGACGCGTGGGCCTCCTGCTGGGACGAGGACCGGATCCGTGCGCGGGGCGCCCATCTCGCCTCGGTGGTCCTGGGCATCTGGCCGTCGGCCGACGGACTGCGCGCCGCCGAGACCGTCCCTGCCGTCCCCGCTTCCAGGGCCGCCGGGCGCTGACCGGCCGGCACCACGTACGGGACGCCGGGACGCCGGGACGCCGGGACGCAGGGAGGCGGCGGTCGCGTACCGGTGGTCCGTACGAGGGAGGTGGGGCGGGGTCTGTGGGATTCGGGGGGTGGGGCAGGGCCCGGTGGGTGCGTACGTTGGGAGGTGAGCCCGCCGTGTACCGCTGACCGGGTGCTTCGTGGGGGCTCCGGCGACGAGGATGGAGCAGCGGATGCGTGAGCTGGTGCAGACGGCACGGCAGTGGGTGGCCGAGGGACGGGCCGGGTATCTGGCGCGGCCCGTGACCGAGCAGGGGTTCGGGCCGCGGGATCCGGCCGGGGCGGTGCTCGTCGATACGCGGGGGGAGTGTGTCGGCACCCTCTACCGCGGGGTCTTCGACGCCGAGCTCGCCGCCGAGGTCGCGGCCCTGCCGGCCGGGGTCACGGCGCGGGTGTGCGAGGTGTCCGTGCGCGCCGCCGAGGCGGTGGCGGCGAAGCTGACCTGCGGCGGGCAGGCCGAGGTGCTGCTGCAGCCGCTCTCGGCGATCCCGGCCCAGTGGTGGGAGCTGCTCGGCGAGGGGGCCGGGGTGGCGTTGGTGACCCGGTTGAACGAGGCCGCGGACCGGGCCGTCAGTGAGGTCGTACGGGCCACGGACACGCCGGACGACGACGCCGGGCGGCGGGCGGGCGAGCTGCTGGCGACCCGGCGGGCCGGGCGGGACGCGCTGTACGCGGAGTCCGGGCTGGTGCTGGTCGAGGCGTTCCCGTCGGCCCCGTACGTGGTCATCGGCGGCGGCGGTGAGCTGGCCGGGATCATCGAGCGGCAGGCGCAGCTGCTGGGCTGGGATTCCGTGCTGGTCACCGCCCCGGAGGAGGCCGGCCGGGTGCTGGAGGCGCGCCGGGACGCCGCGTGCCTGGTCATGCTGAGCCACGAGGAGTCGTTCGACGTGCCGACGCTGCGGGTGGCGCTGGCCCGCGGGGTTCCGTACGTCGGCGCGCTGGGTTCGCGCAGGACCACGGCCCGGCGGCGGGAGGGGCTGCTCGCGGCCGGGGTCACCGAGGCCGAACTGGCCCGCGTGCACGGCCCGATCGGCCTGGACCTCGGCGCCCGTACCCCGGCGGAGACCGCCCTGGCGATCTGCGCCGAGATCCTGGGGGTGCTCGGGGAGCGCACGGCCGCCGGCGCCCTGCGGGACACCGAGGGCCCCATCAACTCCTAGAGGGTGTCCGGCACCTGGCCGTTCATTCGCCCAGGGCCCGCTTGAGCTGCGCCTTGTTCATGTCCGAGCGGCCGTGGACGCCCCGGCGCCGGGCCTCGGCGTAGAGCTGGTCGTACGTGGGGCCCTGCGCGCCCGAGTGGGAGTGCAGGCCCCCGCGGCGGGACGAGGAGATGTCCTCGACGGATTCCCTGCTCGCGGTCCGGGATTCGCCGGCCCGGGCGCGTTCCTTGTTCACCGTCCGGGCGGCGATCTCCTTCGCCTTCTTCTCGGGCTCGCCGCGCTGTTCCAGTCCCTCCTTGATGTGTTCGTACTGGCGTTCGCGCTTCGGGGAAGATCCGCGGGGCATGGCCGGCCTCCTACTCGTTCCGCGTCCGGGCCCGGCGCCTACCCCGGATGGCCCAATGTATCCAGTGCATAGCAGCGCATATCGGACCTGAGTACGGGAAACTGGTCCGTATGGACACGACCCTGAGCGTGGACGCGACCCTCGCCGACATCGCATGGTTCCTGGTCGTCGGCATCCTCGTCGCCGGCTTCCTGCTGGGCGGCTTCCTCCTGGGCAAGAAGGTACGGGCCAAGGAGCCACCCCCGCCCACCCCCGAGAGCCAGCCGCACCTGCCCGAAGGCGGCGCGGTGTACGAGGTCCGCGAGGAGCGGGACCAGGTCGAGATCCCCGAGGGGGGCCTGCGGCCGCACGAGATGCAGGGCTACGGGAACTTCGGCTCCACCACCAGCAGTCATCCGGACGAGGTCCGGGCGGAACGGGAGTCCGGATACAAGCTGCCGGAGGGCCCGGGTCCGCATCCGCAGCCGGGGGCTCCCCCGGACGCCGGACGCGGCGCGCACGCCTGACGCTGCAGCCACACCCGACGCAGCGCGCACGCCCGGCGCATCCGCTCCCACGGCCTCTGGCCCGCGCCTCCCGCGCGGGTCAGAGGTCCGTCAGAGGTCCGTCAGAGGTCCGTCCGCAGCCGGAGCACCTCCGGCGGCGGGTGCCGGGCCGAGGTGTGCCGGACCTCCGCGGTGAGAGGTGGGTCGAGGGCCCGGAAGGGAACCTCCCCGAGCCCGATCGCCGTGACCGTGGCCAGCGCCGGCGAGGCCGCCCCGCGGGCGGCCACCTCGGCCGCCACCTCCATGCGCAGCGCCGCCGTCAGCGGGCTCGACACCAGCGGGGTCTCGTCCCCGACCGGCAGGACGAGCACCAGGGCCAGCGGCCAGCGCGGGGTGCCGGTGTAGCCGACCACCGCCGCGTCCCGCACGTCCGTGTGCCGCAGTTTCTGCCAGCCGCGCCGCCCGGCCGGGTAGGCCTGGTCCAGCCGTTTGACCACGAGGCCCTCGATTCCGCTGGCCGGCAGGGTCTCGTACCAGGTGGCGGCCAGTTCCGGGTCGGTCGTCATCGGCACCGGCTGCAGCGGCGGTCCCAGCGGCAGGAGCAGATCGACGAGGAGGGTCCGGCGGCGCTCGTACGGGCGTGCGCGCAGATCGAGCCCGGCCAGTTCCAGGACGTCGAAGGCGGCGTACGAGGCCGGCAGGCGCTGCGCGAGCACGGCGGCCCGGGCGGCGGTGGCCGCCGCCCGCCGCTGGACCAGCGCGAAGTCCGTACGGCCCGCGTGCCAGACGACCACCTCGCCGTCGAGGACCGTGTCGGCGGGCAACTGCAGCGCGGCCACGGCGAGATCGGGGAAGGCACTGGTCACGATCCGGCCGGAGCGCGCCTGGAGGGTCACGTCGGTCGCCGAGCGCAGCACGACGAGCCGGTGGCCGTCGAACTTCGGCTCGTACGCCAGTCCCGCCCCCCGCGGCAGGGTGCGTACGGCGGCGGCCAGCGCGACGCGGATCACGGCCGCTTCCCGGGGAGCGGGCGGGCCCGCGCGGGGTCGTTCACCGGGCCGAAGAGGTCCCCGTCGCGGGCGAGCCTCGGGGGGATGTCGTCGGCGAGGAAGACCAGGGCGGCAGGGGTCCGGCACGCCTCGACCTCCGCCCAGGACACGGGCGCGGACACGGTGGGCCGGGCCCGCGCGCGCAGGGTGTAGGGGGCGGCGGTGGTCTTGGCGGAGGCGTTCTGACTGTGGTCCACGAAGACCTTGCCGGGCCGCAGGGCCTTGGCCATGCGGTGCACCACCAGGTCGGGGAGCTCGCGCTCGGCCTCCTGGGCGAGCTGCTTCGCGTACGCGGACACCCGCTCGGACGGGGTCGGCTCCAGCGGCACGGCCAGGTGCAGGCCCTTGGACCCGGAGGTCTTGGCGCAGGCGTACAGGCCGTCGGCGGCGAGCCGGTCGCGCAGCCAGAGGGCGGCCGCGCAGCACTCGACGACGGTGGCGGGCGGGCCGGGGTCGAGGTCGAGGACGATCCGGTCGGCGAGGGCGGGGTGGCCGGCGGTCCACTGGGGGGTGTGGAACTCGACGACGAGGTTGGCGGACCACATGAGGGTGGCCATGTCGGCGACGACCACCTGCTCGGCCGACAGGTCCTCGGAGCGCGGCACGGGGGTGGTCCTCACCCAGGCGGGTGTGCCGGGCGGCGGATTCTTGGTGAAGAAGAGCTGGCCGTCCGGGCCGTCGGGGTAGCGCAGGAAGGACACCGGCCGATCGTGGATGTGGGCGAGCAGCGGGGCCGCGACGGTGGCGTAGTAGTGGAGCACCTCGCCCTTGGTGAAGCCGGTCTCCGGGTACAGGACCTTGTCGAGATTGCTGAGCGCGATGCGACGGCCCTCCACCAATGTGATCGGCGTCATACGATGAGACTGCCACGAAACAGGAGGAACCGTGCGATCCATATGGAACGGGGCGATCTCCTTCGGCCTGGTCAGCATTCCGATCAAGCTCGTGAACGCCACCGAGAGTCACTCGATCTCCTTCCGCCAGATCCATGTGAGTGACGGCGGGCGCGTCCGGTACCGCAAGGTGTGCGAGCTGGACGGCGAGGAGGTGCCGAGCGCCGAGATCGGGAAGGGGTACGAGGAGGCCGACGGGTCGATCGTCCCGATCACGGACGAGGACCTGGCGCAGCTGCCGCTGGCCACCGCGAAGACGATCGAGATCATGTCGTTCGTACCGGCGGAGGAGATCGATCCGCTGCAGATGGACGCGGCGTACTACCTCGCGGCGAACGGAGCGACGGCGGCGAAGCCGTACACGCTGCTGCGGGAGGCACTGAAGCGGAGCCGGAAGGTCGCCATCGCCAAGTACGCGCTGCGGGGGCGGGAGCGGCTGGGCATGCTGCGGGTCGTCGACGACGTGATCGCGATGCACGGGCTGTTGTGGCCGGACGAGATCCGGGCGCCGGAAGGGGTGGCGCCGGAGGTCGAGGTGTCCGTACGGGACGCCGAACTCGACCTTGCGGACGCGCTGATGGCCACGCTGGGAGAGGTGGAGATGACCTCGCTGCACGACGACTACCGGGAGGCCGTGGAGGCGCTGATCGTGGCGAAGTCGGGTGGGGCGTTCGAGCCGACGGAGGCGATCGTGGAACCGGCCGGGGGACAGGTGATCGACCTGATGGCGGCGCTGGAGAAGAGCGTGCGGGCCGCGAAGGCATCGCGGGGGGAGGCGGAGGGCACGGCCGGGGGCACGGCCGAGCGTGCCGAGGTGACCCCGATTCGGCGGAAGGCGGGTACGGGGGCGGGGGCGGCTGCGCCGAAGGCGGTGGGCGGGAAGAAGTCGACGGCGGCTTCGGCGAGGAAGACGGCGTCGGCCGCCACGAAGAAGAAGACCACCACGGGCAAGTCGACGGCCGCCAAGTCGGCGGCGGGCAAGTCGGGTTCGGGCGCTGCGGCCAAGTCCACGGCCGGGGGCACGACCAAGAGCACGGCCAAGACCGCGGCCGCGAAGAAGACGGGTGCGGTCGCGAAGAAGACGGCGACGCCTCGGAAGCGGGCCTCCGCCTGAGCGGGCGGGCGGCCGGGCAGGGGCGGTGCCTGCGGCGCTCTCCCCTACCCGCCCCTTCCCGAAACTGGGGCTCCGCCCCGGACCCCGCGCCTCAAACGCCGGCGGGGCTGGAGGATGCGGGGCCGGGGAGCCAGGTCGTCGTGTCGCGGGCGTGGGCGAAGAGGGATTCGATCTCCGGGGGTTTCAGCGTCGTCGGGGATGCCGCCAGGGTCGGGGTGGCCGTCGGGGGCTGGAGGATGCGGATGTCGCGGACCGTGGGGGCCGTCTCGACGCGAGAGGCGTCGACCACCGCCAGCGCCGGGGTGACCTTCGCCCGCAGGGCCAGCGTGGCGAGGGCCGCCGCGCGGCGGATCCAGCGGGGGTCCGGGCGGGGTTCGGCGCGGCCCACCGTGAGCAGGAGGTCGCCGACCACCGCGCGCTGACGGCGGCCCGGGACCGTACGCACGCAGAAGATCCCGGCCGGGCCGATGAGCAGGTGGTCGATGCGGCCCTGGCCCGGGAGCGGGACGCAGTGCAGGACCCGCCAGCCGTCGGGCTCCAGGGCGTCTAAGGCGTCGCCCATCCGCTGCTGCGCGGTCAGGTCCTGGCGCAGCCGGTGCCGGGCTCTGGTGCCCGCCGGGCCGTGTTCCAGTTCTCCGAGCAGGGTCTCCCCCGGGCGGTTCGGGGCCAGGTCCGCGTCCGGTGGCAGGGCGAGCCGTCGCAGGTCGGACGCCGTGGGGACCGGGGGCGGGCCGATCGAGACCGTCCCGCTCAGGTAGGGCCGCAGCACCGCCAGGATCGCCTCGCGGTGGTCGTCCGCGAGGACGCTGATGCGGTTGGCCTGGCGGTCGTACCAGGCAACCGCCTGCCCGTCGGGCAGATTGACATACAGTCGGCCGCGGCCGGGCCGGCCGCTCGGCAGTACCTTGAGTCCGCGCATGGCCCTCACCCCCGCCGTCCATGGGAGCAGCCGGGGCGCCTCAGGGCAATCCCTCGGATGTGTAACGCCTCCGACGGAACGTTGCGACTCCGCTGTTACATGAACGGGGCGCCACCGCAGCGGCCGGGCCCTAGGTTTGACCCACCTGGATGGCCCAGGCCCTGACCGGCACCGAAGGATTTCCCCGTGAGCACCGTCAGCCGCCGCACTCTCGTTCGCGCCGCCGCCGTGACCGCATGTGCCGGAAGCCTGCTGGCGCTGCCCACCGCCGCCGCCCTGGCCGAGGGGGTGCCCGCGGCATCGTCGGCGCACTCCGCCGCCCCGCAGTGGAGCCTCGTCAAGAGCCTCTCGCTCGCGGACGGAGAGTCCACGGCGAAGGTCTACCGGACCGCGGCCGGCGCGTACCGGGCCGAGATCCTGTCGGCCGACGGCACCAGGGCGGCCACCCTGACCAGCAGTGACGGGGTCACCGGCTTCGGTGGCACCAGGGATCTGCACGCCGCGCTGGATTCCACGGGGCAGCTGACCTCATGGGTCGGCGACGCGCAGACCCAGGGCCCCGGCCACGCCGTGGCGGGCGACGGACACAAGACGGGAACCCGTAGCGGGACCCACGCCGGAACCCGTGGCGGGACCCGCGACGGGCAGGTCCTCCCGGCTTCTGCTCCGCAGAGGGCGACCGCCGGTGACACCCGTACCGTCGCCGAGGGCTCCAACACCGGGCGCCGCCTGAGTACGCTGGCCGATGGTCCGGGCGACGGCGTGCTGCTGCTCGCGGCCGGCGGTGGAATCGCGGCCGTCGGCGCCGCCGGGCTGGGCTTCGCGATGCTGCGCCGAGGGCGCACGGACAGCTGAGACCTCGCGGTAAAAGGGATGTACCTCCGCATATGGTTGACGTGATCGGCCGTCGGCGTATCGCGGACAGAAGGGCACACGGACTGTGAACAGGGCACGCTTGCGTGTGGCCGCGTGCGCGCTGCTGCCCCTGCTCGCGCTGGTTCCGCTGCTGGCCGGCTGCGGGGACACCGGTGGGCTGGTGAGCGCCGGCTCCACGCCGACCGCGAGCGGGCCCGTACACCTGTGGCCCGACCGCCGGGGGGCGTCCGTACCGCCCGCCGATCCGGGCGGGGCCCCGCCCGAGTACGTCAAGGGGATCCCGCCGGTCCGCGACCAGGACGTGCACGCCGTCGATCCGGTGGCCCTCGTCCAGGCGGAGCTGCGGGCCCATCCGGACATCGAGGTCGGCGCCGACGGCATGCCGGCCCGGACGGCGGCCGCGATCAGGGAATGCGCGAAGGCGGGGGAGGAAGAGGATCCGGAGGCGTGCCCGGTACTGAAGCCGTACTACCGGGACCTCACCGGCAACGGCAAGGACGAGCTGATCGTCGGCATCGAGTTCCCGGACAAGATGATGTCCGTACGGGTGTACACGGCGGACCCGGACGGCCGGCTCAACCGGATCATGGCGACCACGGAGACCGTCATCTCGGTGGAGCTCGCCGCACGTGACGTGATCCTGCGGGTGCCCAGCGGGAACCACGGCTACGAGCTGATCACCGCGTGGTCCTGGGACGAGAGGCAGCTCACCATGCTGCCGACGCGCGAGCAGATCGTACGGGTGCCCGGCAACCCGCAGGCCCCGGGGAGCCGGGATCCCGCTCCCCTGCCGGTCCGGCCATGAGGCTGCCCTCCTGGACGGCCACGCTGACCTGGAAGTCGGCGTGCTTCATCGTGGTGATGTGCTGCTCGCTCGCGGCCGTGCTGGGCGCTCTCGTGCACGTGGAGGTGACCCGGCAGACGGTGGCCACGGCGCGGGAGAAGGCCCTCGCCAAACTGCACGACGTCTCGCGCGCGTACGAGGCGGGCGAGGCGCTGCCGCGCGGTGCGGGGCTGGACCCGGTGGGGCTGCCGCCGGAGCTGCGGGCGCTGGCCGTCAGCGGGCGCCGGGGCACGCTGGTGGCGGACCACCGGGGCCGCCCGACCATGTGGGCGGCGGCTCCGGCGGACGGCCGGGCGCTCGCGGCCGCCGTCGACTACGGGCAGAGCGCCCGCACCATCAGCGGGCTGGACAACGCGATCATCGGGTCGTCGCTGCTGGCGATCGGCGGCACGCTGCTGGTGGGCGCCTTCGCGGTGACCCGGGTGACCCGGAGGCTGCACCAGACGGCGACCGTGGCGCGGCGGATCACCCAGGGCGACCTCGACGCGCGCGTCGACGACCCGCGGACGAGGACCCCTGCGCGGCACCAGGACGAGGTGGCGACGGTGGCCGCGGCGCTGGACACGATGGCGGGGAGCCTGCAGTCGAAGCTGGAGACCGAGCGGCGGTTCACCGCGGACGTGGCGCACGAGCTGCGCACGCCGCTGACGGGCCTGCACGCGGCGTCGGAGCTGTTGCCGGAGGGGCGGCCGACGGAGCTGGTGCGCGAGCGGGTGCGCACGATGCGGCAGCTGACGGAGGACCTGCTGGAGATCTCCCGGCTGGACTCGGGCAGCGAGGTGGTGGAGACCGATCTGCACCAGCTGGGCCGGCTGGTGCGGCGGGTGGTGCGGGCGTCCGGGACGGACACGGAGGTGGTCGTCGTCCGGGACGCGCACGTGGAGACGGACCGGCGGAGGCTGGAACGGGTGCTCGGCAATCTGGTGGCCAATGCCCACAAGCACGGGCGGCCGCCGGTCGTACTGACCGTGGACGGGCCGGTGGTGACCGTACGGGACCACGGCGGCGGCTTCCCCGAGTACCTGGCGGCGCACGGCCCGCAGCGCTTCCGCAGCGGCGGCGGCAAGGGCCACGGTCTGGGCCTGACGATCGCGGTCGGGCAGGCGGCGGCGATCGGGGCCCGGCTGGAGTTCCGCGCGGCGGAGGGCGGCGGGGCCTTGGCGGTGCTCACCCTGCCGGGCTCCTAGCCGGAGGCTCGGCGGGTCCGGGCCGGGGCGGGCTCCTAGCCGGAGGCTCGGCGGGTCCGGGCCGGGGCGGGGCGCGGGCCGCGGGCTCAGGGTGTTGCCGGGCCGGGCGGCCGCGGGCTCAGCGTGTTGCCGGGCCGGGCCGGGCACGGGGGCCGTGGGGCGGTGCGCGGGCTGCGGCCGGGGCCGGGCGCGCGCCGGGGCGTCTCCTCGGGCGCCGAACGTGACGAGGGGTCGGAATGCCGGGCGGCAGTGCGTTCGGCGC
>NZ_JBSGXU010000114.1:0-26748 GCF_053610205.1 Streptomyces sp. NPDC054932
GGTACGAGCTGCGCCTCTCCGTCTTGCGATGCACCGCGCCGGACGCCGCGGGCCACGCCCTCCGGGCGCCGGCGCTACTTTGCGGACACCCCCTGGTCATGCGACCGGGAGGCAATGGCCGGCTAGTAATCTCCGCGAAATGACGGCACTTTCCCACCACAGCAACGGTCACGCCGAGCAGCCCGGGCGTGACGGCGACACCGCGACCACGGAAGCCGATCCGCGTGCCATCGGCCGCGTGCGGACCGAGTACGCCCCGGACCCCGACGGCGATCCCGACCCCGGCGAGATCGTGTGGACCTGGGTCCCCTTCGAGGAGAACGACGGCCGTGGCAAGGACCGTCCCGTGCTGGTGGTGGCCCGGGAGGCGGGCGGGCGCACGCTGCTCGCCGTCCAGCTGTCGAGCAAGCGGCACGATCACGACCGGGAGTGGGTGCCGATCGGCACGGGACCGTGGGACAGCGCCGGGCGCGAGTCCTGGGTGGACGTGGACCGGGTGCTGCGGGTGCACGAGTCGGGGATGCGCCGCGAGGCCTGCGCGCTCGACCGCGACCGCTTCGACCTGGTCGTGAACCGCCTGCGCGAGCGCTACGGCTGGCAGTAGTCCGCGCGGGCCCGGCGGTGGTCGCGGTCCTGCCCGCGACCACCGCCCGGGACGGGCCCGGCCCCTGCGTCCCCGGCGCGGACCGTCCTGGTGATCTCCTAAGGTGAGGCCCGTATGCGGACACAGGGAGTAGCGGGCATGCGAATAGAACGACACAGGGTGAGCGAAACCGCCCTGGCAGCGGTACGCGAGGACTTCGCGAACAAGATGATCTCGGACGTGTACTCCAGGTCCCGGGCCGGTCTGATCGACGCCTACGACTGGTGGGACATCACGCTGCGGTTCCTCGACGGCCTCGGCGCGATCTCGGCGGTGACCCCCGACCTCGACACCCCGGAGGCGAGGGCGATCCTGAGCGACGCGGCCGAAGCGGCCGTCGGCACCGTGTCGTTCGCCGCCTATCCGAACGCGTTCTTCCACGTCTTCCTCAACTACGTCGACTTCGGCCGCGACTACGAGTCCGGGGCGGGGGGCAGCCCGCAGCCGGTCAGCGCCGCGCGCTGGATCGACGCGTTCTGCGTGGCCGTCCTCGCCGACAAGACCGAACGGCACGGCGAGGCCTTCCACTTCGCCCGTACGGCACCGCAGCGGGCCGGCGGGCCCGGGCTCCCGCCGGTGGAGCTGATCAACGGCCTGCTGGCGTACGTCAGCGGGGACCTCGGGGTCGAGGACCAGAAGTTCCCGCCCTCCCCGCAGGAGAAGCTCGCCGCGCTGGATGCCGCGCTCGCCCGGATCGCCGACCGGCAGGCCAGGGCCGGGGCCGGAGCCGACAGGACCGGGGCGGCCGACCCCGCCACCGGCGCGCTGCGCGCCCTGCGCGCGCTGGCCGCCCGGGACCGCGAGGCCTTCGGCGCCGAGCTGACCGCGCTGCTGCTCCCGTACTCCCGCCTGGAGGACCCCCGGGCCGAGCCGCGCAGCCTGCTGCCCCTGCTGCCGCTGGCGCTGGCCGCGCTCGGCTACCGCCGCGAGGGCTGGCAGCCGCCCGTCGAGTCCGGCTACCTGCCGCGGGCGCTTGTCACCGGTTTCGAGGCCCCGCCGCCGCGGGTGGGGCCGTACGGGCGCGAGCGGCGTGCGGACGCCGTCGCGGCGCTGGCCACGGGTCCCCTGGTCGTCGAGCGCCCGGAGATGCCGGATCCTGCGGGGTACGCCGACCACCTCGTGGGCAAGCTGTACGAGGCCATCCGCGCGGGTGGCGCGTCCGGGGACCCCGCCCGGACGGACGGCCCGGAGCGCCCGCTCCGCCCCGGGAACTGGCACGAGTCCCTGCGGCGCGCCCTGATCACCGGCAGCCGTGCGGAACTCGCCCCGCTGGTCCTCAGCGGCCCCGCCGCCCTGGAGGAAGACCGTTCGGCGTACGCCTCGTACCGGCGGGCCCTGCACGACTACCTGCGGGGCGAGGACCCGGAGCCCGCCACCGACCGGGCCGTCGCCGATGTCGGGCAGACCCGGGAGTGGGGCTTCCTCCCGGCGCCGGCCGTGCTCTTCTCCCAACTGGTGGAGGGCGACGAGGAGAGCTTCAACCTGGCCCTGGCCGATGCCCTGGAGGCCCACCGGGACTACTACTCGGTGGGCGACCGGCTCTCCGGGGCCGACGCCGCGGTCGGCTTCGACGTCCTGGCCCTGGCCTGCCACGCCCGCCGCCGGGGCTGGCGGATCCGCGTCTCGTCGCCCTATCTGCCGGAGATCCTGCTGGGGGCGGCGAACCCGTTCTGAGCGCCGCGGGCCTCCCGGCCCCTCCGCTCAGGCCGGGAAGGCCCGCTCGAAGGCCTCGCGGGTGGTGGGGTCGCGGTCGAGGATGCCGAACACGACGTGCTCGAAGACCCCGGCGAACCGGCCCGCCAGCAGACCGCGGAAGGCCTCGGCCACCTGCGCCGGGTCGTTGCGGAACACCCCGCAGCCCCAAGCCCCCAGCACCAGCCGCCGGTACCCGTGCAGCGCCGCGACCTCCAGTACGAGCTCCGCCCGCCGCGCCAGCGCCGCCGGGATCCCGGCGGCCCGTTCCGGCTCCTGCCGCCGGATGGTGCCCGCGTTGGGCGCCGGGGAGGTGAGGAAGCCGACCCGGAACGGGCTCTCCAGCAGATCGCCCCGGTCGTCGCGGAAGACCGGGACCCCGGGCGAGTGAATCACCCGGTCGGTGTAAAAGGTGCTGCGTTCCGCGCGGTGGACCTCGTAGTACTCCGGGGCTTCGAGCAGGGTCTCGTACAGGGCCGAGGCGCGGCACAGCGCTTCCTCCTGGGCCTTGGCCCCGCGGACGTAACCACCCCCGGGGTTACGGGCCGAGGCGAAGTTCAGGACCGCGACCGGAGCCGGATCGGGGTGGGCCGGGCCGGCGGTCGCGAGCCTGCGGGCGGCGACCGTGCTGCTCTCCCCCGTGACCTCGACGACCGTCGCGCTGCCGCCGGGAAGAAGCTCTTCATCTGGAATGACCCGGTTTGGTCCATATATCCTGGTTCCTGCCTTGGCTTCCGCCACGGCGGCGGCAAGCGGAATCTGCCGTCCCGACCGCGTCCGGTACCCCCCGGCCGTCAGGATCTCCGCGTTCTCCCGCGCGATCTCGCGCAATCTGCTGCTCACGCCGCCATCCTCTTGCACTTCGTTTTCCGGCGGCAAAGGAATTTGTGCCCCGAGGAGGGGTAGGCACGGGTGATGTCACGGCCGACGACAGGAGACGAGGACCCGGTCATGTCCCAGGACTCATCCGCTCCCCCACCCGCGCCCGACCCGATCCCTCCGCCCTCGATCAGCGAGAGGCAGGCCGAGGACCTGATCCACGGCATCTGCTTCAAGACCGGCCCGCCGCGCCTCATCGGCGCCGAGCTCGAATGGCTCGTCCTGGACGCCGAGCGCCCCGAGCAGCCCCTGCCCGCCGAACGCCTGCGGGCCGCCCACGCCGCCGCCCGCGCGCTCTCCCTGCACTCCCGGGTGACCGTCGAGCCCGGCGGCCAGCTCGAACTCAGCTCGGCCCCCGCCACCTCCCTCACCGGCTGTGTGGACGACCTGCAGGCCGACCTCACCGCCGTACGGGCCGCCCTGCTCACCCGGGGCATGGTCCTGCACGGCCTCGGCCGTGATCCCCGCCTCCCGTACCGCCGACTGCTGAACAGCCCGCGCTACGACGCGATGGAGGCCTACTTCGACCGGACCGGACCGGCCGGGCGCGCCATGATGTGCGCCTCCGCCTCGGTGCAGGTCTGCGTGGATGCCGGGTACCAGGAGCCGGGCGCGCTCGGCCACGGCCGACGCTGGCGGCTCGCGCACCTGCTGGGCGCGGTCCTGGTGGCCGCCTTCGCCAACTCCCCCGCGCACGAGGGCCCGTACGCGGGCTGGCGCTGTGCCCGCCAGGGGATCTGGAGCGACCTGGACACCCGGCGCGCGCTCGCCCCGCCCCTCGACGCGGATCCCCGCACCGGATGGACGCGGCAGGCGCTGGACACCGAGGTGATGTGCGTACGGTCCCACGACGGCGACCCGTGGGAGATCCCGCGGGGCACCACCTTCCGCGACTGGCTGCGTACGGGCGGACACCCGGCGCTGCGGCCGCCGACCGCGGAGGACCTCGACTACCACCTGACCACGCTCTTCCCACCCGTTCGGCCGCGCGGCCACCTGGAGCTGCGGATGATCGACGCGCAGCCGGGCGAGGACGGCTGGCTGGTCCCGGTGGCCGTCGTGCACGCACTGTTCGACGATCCGGAGGCCGCCGAGACCGCGTACCGGGTGGCCAAGGGGCTCGCCGACTCCTACGGCGCGCGGCCCGCGCCCCGCAATCCGCTCTGGCGGTCGGCCGCCCGCCACGGTCTGGCCGATCCGGAGCTGCGGGCGTCCGCGAAGGCCTGTTTCCTGGCCGCGGCGGAGGCCCTGCCCCGGCTGGGTGCGAGCAAGCACATCCAGGACACGGTGGGCGACTTCACCGAACGCCACGTACTGCGCGGCCGATGTCCGGCCGACGACGAGTCCACACAGGTGCTCACCGGAAAAGAGGTCCGCCGATGACCACCGCACCCACAGAACCCACCGGGCCCGCCGGATCCACCGGATCTCCCGAATCCCGCACTGACCTGCGGGAACGCGCGGTCGCCGCCCTGACCGCCGCACGCATACGGACGGCCGGCCTCACCGACGCCGTGACCGACGGGGACCTCACCGCGCAACACTCCCCGCTCATGTCCCCACTGGTCTGGGACCTGGCGCACATCGGGAACCAGGAGGAGCTCTGGCTGCTCCGCCGGGTCGCCGGGCGCGAGTCGATGCGTCCCGACATCAATCCGCTCTACGACGCCTTCGAGCACCCGCGCGCCGAGCGCCCCAAGCTCCCGCTGCTCGGTCCCGCCGAGGCCCGCCGGTACGCGGCCGAGGTGCGCGGCCGGGTCTTCGACCTGCTGGAGAGAACGCCGCTGGAGGGCAGCGCACTCCTCGACGACGGCTTCGCCTTCGGGATGATCGCCCAGCACGAGCAGCAGCACGACGAGACGATGCTGATCACCCATCAGCTGCGGCAGGGAGCGCCCGTGCTGGCCGCCCCGGAACCGGACGGCCCCTACGATCCGCCGTCCGCCGCCGAAGTCCTCGTCCCCGGGGGGCCGTTCACGATGGGGACCTCGGCCGAGCCGTGGTCCCTGGACAACGAGCGGCCGGCGCACGTCCGGGAGACCGCACCCTTCTGGATCGACACGGTGCCCGTGACCAACGGCGCCTACCTGGCGTTCATCGCGGACGGCGGCTACCGCGACCCCCGCTGGTGGGCGGCGCCGGGCTGGGAGCAGATCCGCGAGCACTCCATCGAGGCCCCGCTGTTCTGGCACCAGGAGGCCGGCCAGTGGCTGCGCCGTCGCTTCGGGGTGGTCGAACCGGTGCCGGACGAGGAACCGGTTCTGCACGTCAGCTGGTACGAGGCGGACGCCTACGCCCGCTGGGCGGGGCGGCGGCTGCCCACCGAGACGGAATGGGAGAAGGCCGCCCGGCACGACCCGGCGACCGGCCGCTCCACCCGCTACCCGTGGGGCGACGCCGACCCGACCCCCGTACACGCCAACCTCGGCCAGCGGCACCTGCGTCCGGCGCGCGCGGGCAGCTACCCGGCCGGAGCCTCCGCGCTCGGGGTGCGCCAGCTCATCGGCGACGTGTGGGAGTGGACCTCCTCCGATTTCCTGCCGTACCCCGGCTTCCGGGCCTTCCCGTACAAGGAGTACTCGCAGGTCTTCTTCGGCCCGGAGCACAAGGTGCTGCGGGGTGGTTCCTTCGCCGTGGACCCGGTGGCCTGCCGGGGCACCTTCCGCAACTGGGACCTTCCGGTGCGGCGGCAGATCTTCTCCGGCTTCCGGACCGCGAGGAATGTCTGATGTGCCGTCACCTCGCCTATCTGGGGCCGGTGGTGGCGCTCGGGAAGGTGCTGAGCGAGCCGGAGCACTCGCTGGTGCGCCAGTCCTGGGAGCCGCGCCGCCAACGGTACGGGACGGTCAACGCCGACGGCTTCGGCATCGGCTGGTACGCGCAGGACGACCCGGTGCCCGCCCGCTACCGGCGGGCCGGGCCGATCTGGGGCGACCTGACCTTCGCCGATCTCGCCCGGGCGGTCCGCTCCGGGGCCGCGCTGGCCGCCGTACGGGACGCCACGGATCCCGGGGCCGACGGGGAGGCGGCCGCCGCGCCGTTCTCGGCCGGGCCGTGGCTGTTCAGCCACAACGGCGCGGTGCGGAACTGGCCGGACTCCGCCGCCCCGCTCGCCGCCGGGCTGCCGCCCGCGGAGCTGCTCCGGCTGGCCGCGCGCACCGACTCGGCGCTGATCTGGGCCATGGTCCTGCACCGGCTGCGGGCCGGGGACGACCTGGGCACGGCGCTCGCCGAGCCGGTCCGGGAGCTGGCCTCGGCCGCGCCGGGCTCCCGGCTGAACCTGCTGCTGACGGACGGCGTCACGATCGCCGCAACGGCCTGGGGCGACTCGCTCTGGTACCTGGCCGACGCGGGGCAGCGGCGCACCGTGGTGGCCTCCGAGCCGTACGACGACGACACCCGGTGGCGCGAAGTGCCCGACCGGACCCTGCTGACCGCCACCCGTACACGGGTCGAACTGACCCCGCTCAAGGAGAACTCCCCGTGAACGACTTCCAGTTGACCCGGACACTCGACGAGCACGCCGCCGAGACGGCACTGCGCAAGGACGTGCTGCACGGGCTGACCCACACCCCGAAGGTGCTGCCGCCCAAGTGGTTCTACGACGCGCGGGGCAGCGAGCTCTTCGAGGAGATCACCCGGCTGCCCGAGTACTACCCGACGCGCGCCGAGCGGGAGATCCTGCTGGAGCGGGCACGGGAGATCGCCACCGAGAGCGGCGCCCGCACCCTGGTGGAGCTGGGCTCCGGGTCCTCGGAGAAGACCCGGCACCTCATCGAGGCGATGCCCGCGCTGGACACCTACGTTCCGGTGGACGTGAGCGAGAGCGCGCTGAAGGGGGCGGCCGAGACGCTGCTGGCGGAGCATCCCGGACTGCGGGTGCACGCCCTGCTGGCCGACTTCACCCGCGCGCTGCACCTGCCGGACTCCCCCGGGCCCCGGCTGGTGGTGTTCCTCGGCGGCACGATCGGGAACCTGCTGCCGCCGGAGCGGGCGGTGTTCCTGGCGTCCGTACGGGCGATGCTGTCGCCCGGGGACGCCCTGTTGATGGGTACGGACCTGGTGAAGGACGAGGCCGTGCTGGTGGCGGCGTACGACGATGCGCGGGGGGTGACGGCGGAGTTCAACAAGAACGTGCTGGCGGTCATCAACCGGGAGTTGGAGGCGGACTTCCACACGGCCGACTTCGCGCACGTGGCGGTGTGGAACGAGGAGCAGGAGTGGATCGAGATGCGGCTGCGGGCGCGCTCGGAGGTGACGGTGAAGATCCGGGCGCTGGACCTGGTCGTGCCGTTCGCGGCGGGTGAGGAGATCCTGACGGAGGTCTCCGCGAAGTTCCGTCAGGAGGGGGTGCGCAAGGAGCTGGCGGCGGCCGGGCTGGAGTTGACCCAGTGGTGGACGGACGCTTCGGGACGGTTCGCACTGTCCCTGTCGGTCGCCGACGGCGTGGCCGGCTGAGTGGGAATCCCCGGTAGCGGGGCCGGGCCGCGGGGCGCGGTGGGAGTCCCGCCGACGGCCCGCTGAGCCGCCTCCGCGAGGTCCCGCCGGTTCGCGTAGCGGCCCGGCGGGATCCGCGGCAGCACCCTGACCTCGGCCCGCACCCCGCGGGCCCGGGCGATCCGCCACAGCGAGGCGGTCAGCGGATCGTCCCCGACGAAGGCGGGCGCCCCGGCCGGGTTCCCGTCGTGCTTCAGGTAGGTGAGCCGCAGGGGCTGTACGGGGACCTGCGCGTCCAGGGCCGACTGGAAGGCCGCCCTGCGGAAGGTGCCCTGGGCGCGCCCGCACCAGGTGGAGCCCTCGGGGAAGACGGTGACCCGGTCCCCGGCCAGCAGCGCACGGGTGATCGTCCCGACGGTGGCGGGCAGGGCGCGGATCCGGTCGCGCTCGATGAACAGGGTGCCGGCCCGTCCCGCGAGGCGGCCGAGGACCGGCCAGTCCCGGATGTCGCTCTTGGCCAGCATCCGGCAGGGCA
The DNA here is from genome assembly GCF_053610205.1 of Streptomyces sp. NPDC054932. Taxonomy (NCBI): domain Bacteria; kingdom Bacillati; phylum Actinomycetota; class Actinomycetes; order Kitasatosporales; family Streptomycetaceae; genus Streptomyces; species Streptomyces sp. NPDC054932. The sequence goes on from NZ_JBSGXU010000114.1 coordinate 8,187, forward strand.
GGGCGGCGGCGACCAGCGGGATGTCCAGCCAGGAGATGTGGTTGGCGACCAGGAGGCGGCCGCCGTCCGGGCCCGGGCTGCCGTGCACGGTGATCCGTATGCCGAAGGCCCGTACGAGCGCGGCCGACCAGGCCCGTACCACCCGGCGGCGGGGGCCGGCCGGCAGCAGCCGGACCGGCGGGGCGCCCAGGATCCCCAGCAGGATCAGGGCGACGGCAGCGGTGAGCCTGAGCACCGCGTGCGGGACGCTCGCGGTGCTCCCCTCGTGGCCCGCGCAGGCCCGGGGGGTACAGGGCGAGGTGGGCAGCCAGACGCTCATGCGCCCGGGACGAGCGAACGGAAGTGCTTCAGGTAGCGCGGGTTGGTCCGCTTCAGGGACAGCAGCACGTACAGGTCGGCGCAGCCGAACCCGGCGTCGAGGGCGGGCTCGCCGCACACCCAGGCGCCGAGGCGGAGGTAGCCGCGCAGCAGCGGGGGCAACTCCATGCGCTCGGGGTAGGTGATGCCCTCGGGGCTCCAGGGAAGGTGGGGGGTGACCCGGTACTCCTCGGGGGCGAGGCTGCGGGTCAGGGCGGTCTCCCGGGTGGCGGCGGCCAGGACGCCGCCGTCGGCGAGCGGTATCGAGCAGCAGCCGGCGAGCCAGTTGTGCCCGGAGCGGTCCATGTAGTGGGCGAGGCCGGCCCAGATGAGGGCGATGACGGCGCCGTTGCGGTGGTCGGGGTGGACGCAGGAGCGGCCGACCTCGACGAGGTCGGGGCGGATGGGGGCGAGGGCCGAGAGGTCGAACTCGCCCTCGGAGTAGAGGCGGCCGGCGACGGCCGCGCGCTCGGGTGGCAGCAGCCGGTAGGTGCCGACGACCTGCTCGGCCTGCTCGTCGATGACGAGGAGGTGGTCGCAGTACGCATCGAAGGCGTCCGCGTCGAGGCCGGGCTCGGGCCCGTCCAGGCGGGCGCCGAGCTCGCCGGCGAAGACCTGGTGGCGCAGGCGCTGGGCGGCGCGGACCTCGTCCTCGTCGCGGGCGAGGCGGACGGCGTAGCGCGGTCCTTCGGCGGACGCGGCGGGCGCCGAACCCCGGGCCGCCCGGGCGGGGGCGAGGCGGGTGGAGGGTGCGGAGGAGGGCGAGGGGGAGGGTGAGGGGGCCTGCGGCGAGGCGGGGAGGGGGGACGGGGACAGGGGTGCGATGGTCATGGCGGCTCCTGATCCGGGCACGAAGGGCCGGGCCCGCAGGTGCGTGGCCTGGCTCCTTTACTTCTTCCGTGACCGGCTGGATTCGACATGACCGCTCAGCGGCCCTCGGATGTGCGGAGGCTGAACTCGCCGTACCCCGGCCTCAGCGGTCGGAGCTGAGCACCTTGCCGATCTCCTCGGAGGCGGCCCTGGCGGCCTGCTTGGGGTCCCGGCCGGTGAGCACGGCCGTCATGAAGGGCTTGATCGGGTTCTTGGCCTCGACCTCGGCCCAGCGGGCGGAGGTGGGGGTGGCCCGGCCCTGGGCGGCGCCGGGGGCCATGTTGGCGGCGCCCTCGTTGCCCTCGACGACGTGCGCGAGGGTGGTCCTGTTGGGTACGTAGCTCATCGTGCGGGCGAGTTCGGTCTGCCATTTCTCGCTGACGAGGGCCGTGATCACGTCCACGGCGCCCTTCCGCTGCCCGGTCCGCTCCGGGATGATCAGGTCGGAGCCGCCGGTGAAGACGGCACCCGCCTTGTCGGAGGTCTTGCCGGGGATCGGGAAGAAGCCGAGCTTGCCCTTCAGGGCGGGATTGGCCGCCTCGATCTCGGCGGCCTGGCCGGGCGGGGCGATGATCTGGGCGACCCTGCCGCGGGCGAAGACCTGGGACTGCGGGGGCGTCTCCTCGTCGGCGTCCTTGGGGCCGTCGCCGAGGGCCTGGAGCTGCTTGTAGAAGTCCATGCCGGCCAGGGCCCTGTCGTCGTCGAGGGTGCCGACCCATTTGCCGCTGGTCTCGACGGCGAGCTCGCCGCCCTCGTCCCATATGAAGCCGGAGAGGACGTACCAGTTCTGGCCCGCGAGGTAGATGCCCTGCTGGTCGCCCTTGTCGAGCTTCTGAGTGGCCTGGATCCACTCCTGGCGGTTCTTGGGCGGGGTCTTGATCCCGGCGCTCGCGAAGAGGTCCTTGTGGTAGATGACCACCCGGTTGGCCGCGTACCAGGGGACTCCGTACTGGGCCCCGTTGATGGTGCCCGGGTCGGCGAGGCCCTTGAGCCAGTCCTTGCTGCCCCACTCGCGCAGCCCTTCGAGGGTGAGCTCTTCCAGTCCGCCGGTCTCGATGTACTTGGCGACCTGGGTGTTGCCGACCTCGATGACGTCGGCGCTCTCCTTGCTCGTGCCGTCGAGGACGGCGGTCACCTTGTCGCCGATGCCCGTCCATTCCTGGATCTCGACGTCCAGGTCGATGCCGGGGTGTTCCTTCTCGAAGTCCGCGGTGAACCTGGCGATGAAGTCCTCCGAGGCGCTGCCCTTCATCAGCCAGAGCGTGACCTTGTCCGACCCTCCGGCCGGGTCGGCCGACTGGCTGCAGCCCGTGAGGGCGGTCGCGGCCGCGAGGGCCGTGCACACGGCGAGGAAGCGCATCTTCAAGAGGGTCACCTTCCGGGCTCGATCTCAGATGGCTCGAAATTGGCATAGACCAATAGGCCGGTCAAGGGTCTTTCGCTCGGGATTGTTCGCGCAAAGTTCGCGGAGCGGGACTTACTGGGGCACCGTAGAACCAGGCAAAAGCCACCCACTGTCGGGAGACTTCCATGTCCAATCACACGTACCGGGTGACCGAGATCGTCGGCACCTCCCACGAGGGCATCGATCAGGCCATCCGCAACGGGATCGCCCGGGCGGGCCAGACCGTGCGGAATCTGGACTGGTTCGAGGTGGTTCAGGTACGCGGGCACATCGAGAACGGGGAGATCGCCCACTACCAGGTGGGGCTCAAGGTCGGCTTCCGCCTCGAGGGCGAGGACTGAGTCCGGGGCCCGCGGGGCACGCCCGTCCCCCGGCCCCGACCCCGTGGCCCCGCGCAGTCCTGCCGTGTCGCGTCACGTCCGGCCTTCGACCTCCTGGGCGGACTCCAGTTCGGGCGCGTCCGCGGCCCAGTCGGCCAGTACCACCCGGAAACCGGCGGCACGTGCAGCCTGGCAGACGAGCTCGTCGTCGTCGACGAGCATCCGCACCTCACGGCCGCGGGAGATCCGCCGCAGCACCTCCACCTTGGTCGTGCGGGCCGGGCGCCGGTCCTGGTTGCCGCGCATGAACAGCCGCCCCTCGGGCAGGCCGTGCCGGGCGAGCCAGTCGAGCGTGTCCGCCCGGCACCGCTCGGGGCGCCCGGTCAGGTACACCACCTCGCAGTCGGCCGCGCTCTCCACGGCCAGCCGGACCCCGCGCCCGAGCGGCGGATCGACCGGGGCCGCCGCGAAGAAGCCCGTCCAGTCCCGCGGACGGCGCTCCAGGAACTGCTGGCGATGACCGGTGTCCGCCAGGGTGTTGTCGATGTCGAAGACGGCCAGCGGCCGCGAGGTGTGCTCGCTCATCCCGCCAGCCTAAGAGAGCCGGGGAATCCCCCGGGCCGCGCAGTGTTGAGTCCTGTGTGATCCGAAAAATCTCGATACTCGACCGGTCGCGCACCCGCGAGGGCCACCCGGCCCCGCAGGCCCTGCGCGACACCGTGGATCTGGCCCGGGCGGCCGAGGAGCTCGGCTACCACCGCTTCTGGGTTTCGGAGCACCACAGCGTGCCCGGCGTCGCGGGCTCGGCGCCGACGGTACTGGCCGCCGCCGTCGCCGCGGCGACGCACCGGATCCGGGTCGGCACGGGCGGGGTCATGCTGCCCAACCACCAGCCGATGGTGATCGCGGAGCAGTTCGGGGTCCTGGAGTCGCTGTTCCCCGGCCGGATCGACATGGGCCTCGGCCGTTCGGTCGGCTTCACCGGCGGCATCCGGCGGGCGCTGGGCCGCGACACCGCGGACGCCGACCGGTTCGAGGAGCTGCTGGCCGAACTGCTGGGCTGGCTCGACGGCACCCAGCGGACCCACCCCGAGGTGCACGCCCGCCCCGCCGAGGGGCTGCGGATCCCCGCCTACGTCCTGGCCACCGGCGAGGGGGCCGGGATCGCCGCCCGGGCGGGGCTGCCGCTGGTGGTGGGCGACCTGCGGGCCCGCGGCCGGGTGAGCGAGATCGCCCGGGCCTACCGCAAGGAGTTCCGGCCCTCCGCACGGGGTGCGGAGCCGTACGTCGTGGTGTCCGGAACAGTGGCGGTCGCCGCCAGCCCGGAGGAGGCCCGCCGCATGCTGGTCCCCGAGGCATGGGCCCTCGCGTACTCCCGCACCCGGGGCAGCTTCCCGGCGCTGCGCCCGGCCGAGGAGGTCGAGGCCCTGGAGATGACGCCGAAGGAGCGGGAGCTGTACGAGGGCGCCCTCGCCAGCCACGTCCACGGCACCGAGGAGCAGGTGGCGGACCAACTCGAAGAGGTCGCCGCCCTGACCGGAGCGGACGAACTGCTGGTCACCACCTCCACGTACGACCGCACGGCGCTCCTGGACTCCCACGCGCGCCTGGCCCGGATCGCGGGCCTCTGAACCCGAGCCCTTAAAATAGGACGAATGCACCAGGCCGCCGGTACCTCCGCCTCTCCCCCGTCCCCCCTCGACCCCTACGTACGGGTCCGGGGCGCCCGGGAGCACAATCTGCGCGGCGTCGACGTGGACATCCCGCGCGACGCGCTGACCGTGTTCACCGGGGTTTCCGGGTCCGGGAAGAGCTCGCTCGCCTTCGGCACGCTCTACGCCGAGGCCCAGCGCCGGTACTTCGAGTCCGTGGCCCCGTACGCCCGCCGTCTCATCCACCAGATCGGCGCGCCGAAGGTGGATTCCGTCACCGGGCTGCCGCCGGCCGTCTCGCTGGAGCAGCGCCGTTCCTCCCCCGGCTCGCGCTCCTCGGTCGGCACCGTGACCCTGCTGTCCAACTCCCTGCGGATGCTGTTCTCCCGGGCCGGAACGTACCCTCCGGGCGCGGAGCGGCTCGACTCCGACGCCTTCTCGCCCAACACCGCGGCCGGGGCCTGTCCTTCCTGTCACGGGCTCGGCCGGATCCACCGCACCAGCGAGGAACTCCTCGTCCCCGACCCGGAGCTGTCGATCCGTCAGGGTGCCGTCGCCGCCTGGCCGGGTGCCTGGCAGGGCAAGAACCTGCGGGACATCCTCCAGACGCTCGGCCACGACGTGGACCGGCCCTGGCGGGAGCTTCCGGCCGAGGACCGCGCATGGATCCTGTTCACCGAGGAGCAGCCGGTGGTGACCGTGCACCCGGTGCGGGAGGCCGACCGGATCCAGCGGCCCTACCAGGGCACGTACATGAGCGCCCACCGCTACGTCATGCGGACCTTCGCCGACAGCAAGAGCGCCACCCTGCGGGCCCGCGCCGAGAAGTTCCTCGCCGACTCGCCGTGCCCGGTGTGCGAGGGGCGGCGGCTGCGGCCGGAGGCCCTCGCCGTCACCTTCGCGGGGCGGACGATCGCGGAGCTGGCGGCGCTGGCACTGAACGACCTGGACGCCGTACTGGCCCGCGCATCCCTGGACGGGGAGGCCGCGCGGGTGCTCGCGGAGGACCTGCGCTCCCGGATCGGGCCCGTCACGGAGCTGGGTCTGGGCTATCTGAGCCTGGACCGGACCGCGCCGAGCCTGTCCGCGGGCGAGCTGCAGCGGCTGCGGCTGGCGACGCAGCTGCGGTCGGGGCTGTTCGGAGTCGTGTACGTCCTGGACGAGCCGTCGGCGGGGCTGCACCCGGCCGACACCGAGGCGCTGCTCGGCGTACTGGACCGGCTCAAGGCGGCCGGGAACACGGTCTTCGTCGTGGAGCACCACCTCGATGTGGTGCGGCACGCGGACTGGCTGGTGGACGTGGGGCCGCTGGCCGGGGAGCACGGCGGGCAGGTGCTCCACAGCGGGCCGCCGCAGGCACTGGCCGCAGTGGCGGAGTCGGCGACGGCCCGGCACCTGTTCGCCGCGCGGGAGCCGGCCGGGCCGCCCCGGCCGGTGCGCGGGGCGACCGGGGCGGTGCGCCTGACCGGTGTGGACCGGCACAACCTGCGGGACCTGGAAGCCGAGTTCCCGCTCGGGGTGTTCACGGCCGTGACCGGGGTGTCGGGATCGGGCAAGTCCACGCTGGTGGGGCAGGTGCTGGCCCGGGAGGTCGGCGAGCGGCTCGCGGAGCCGGACTTCCCCGTGCGGCGGCTGGTGGAGGTGGACCAGAAGCCGATCGGCCGGACCCCGCGGTCCAACCTGGCCACGTACACCGGGCTGTTCGACGTGGTGCGCAGGCTGTTCACGGCCGCCCCGGAGGCGAGGGCCCGCGGCTGGAAGGCGGGCCGGTTCTCCTTCAACGTGCCGGGCGGCCGCTGCGAGACCTGCCAGGGCGAGGGCTTCGTCTCGGTGGAGCTGCTGTTCCTGCCCAGTACGTACGCCCCGTGCCCGCAGTGCGCGGGGGCCCGGTACAACGCCGAGACCCTGCAGGTCCGGTACGAGGGGCTGAACATCGCGGAGGTGCTGGGCCTGACGGTGGAGTCGGCGGCCGGGTTCTTCGCGGAGGTCCCGGCGGCGGCGCGCAGCCTGCGGGCGCTGGAGGAGATCGGGCTGGGCTATCTGCGCCTGGGGCAGCCGGCCACGGAGCTGTCGGGCGGCGAGGCGCAGCGGATCAAGCTGGCGACGGAGCTGCAGCGCCTGCGCCGGGACCACACGCTGTACCTGCTGGACGAGCCGACGACCGGGCTGCATCCGGCCGATGTGCGGGTGCTGCTGCGGCAGTTGCACGGGCTGGTGGACGCGGGGCACTCGGTGGTGGTCGTGGAGCACGACATGGAGGTGGTGGCGGGCGCCGACTGGGTCATCGACCTGGGCCCCGGCGGCGGCACGGCGGGCGGCCGGGTGGTCGCCGCGGGTACTCCCCCGGAGGTGGCCCGTGCGGCGGGCAGCCGTACCGCTCCGTACCTGGCGCGGGCCCTCGGAACCACGCGGGCGGGGGACGCGTAGGCCGCGGGCCGCCGGTGCGGCTCAGACGTCGCCGGGGAGCAGGTGCTGCGGCAGTTCGCGGAAGCTCCACTCCCCCTGTCGGCGGGTGAACATCCAGACGAGGTCGTGCCGGTCGGGCCAGGTGGCCGGGGTGCCGGGGACCTGGTGGGCGCCGAGGGCCCGGATCAGGCGCGGGATCCCGCTGTGCTCCCAGCAGACGAGTACGGGCATGGGCGCGGCCAACGCGGCCTGTGCCAGGCCGGCTTCGGCTCCGACGGCGAACTCGGTGCGGACGGGGGCGCGCAGGGCCGCGGCCAGGGCCGCGACGGTCTGCTTGCACCGGGCGGGGGCGCCGGCCTTGCCACCGGGGGCGAAGACGGCGGCGGGGCGGGGCAGCGAGGAGCCCTTGGCGGGCGGGAAGAGCCGCGGGAGCGCCTCGGCGCGGCGCCAGCCGCGGTCGGCCAGGGAGCCGGGGTCCTCCTCGCCCTCCGCGTCCCGGCCGACGTCGCCGGCGTACGGTTTCTCCGCGTGCCGGATCACCATGATCAGGGCGTCCTTGGGCCCGGCCTCGGCGCCGGGCGCCGGGGTGCGGGGGGCTTCCCCGCCGGAGCAGCCGGACACGGCCAGCGGGGCGAGGGCGGCGGCCAGTACGGCTCGGCGGCGCGGTCCGGACCCGGCGGGGGCTTCTGGCATGGGGTCACTGTCCCCCATGGTCCGGGCGGTGCCGGGGCGCGGCACGGCCCGGGCCGCGCCGGTCAGCCGATCGGCGCAGGGGCCCGGGGTGCGGTGGCGGGGGTACGGCAGCGGGAGCCGGGGCCCGGGCCCCGGGCTCAGCGCGGGCCCTTGCGCACCGCCCGCAGCCACTCCTTGTTCATCGCGGCGATCGACGGCAGCGGGATGCCCTTCGGGCAGGCCGTGGCGCACTCGCCGGTCAGGGTGCAGCCGCCGAAGCCCTCGTCGTCCATCCGGGCCACCATGTCCAGCACCCGTGTCTCGCGTTCCGGCGAGCCCTGCGGGAGGACGTTGAGGTGGTTCACCTTGGCGGAGGTGAAGAGCATCGCGGAGCCGTTGGGGCAGGCCGCCACGCATGCGCCGCAGCCGATGCACTCGGCGTGTTCGAAGGCGAAGTCGGCGTCGGCCTTGGGCACGGCGGTGGCGTGTGCCTCGGGCGCGGCCCCGGTGGGGGCGGTGATGTAGCCGCCGGCCTGGATGATCCGGTCGAAGGCGCCTCGGTCGACGACGAGGTCCTTGACGACGGGGAAGGCGGCGGCCCGCCAGGGCTCGACGTCGATGGTGTCGCCGTCGTCGAAGGACCGCATGTGGAGCTGGCAGGTGGTGGTGCGTTCCGGGCCGTGGGCATCGCCGTTGATGACGAGGCTGCAGGCGCCGCAGATGCCCTCGCGGCAGTCGTGGTCGAAGGCGACCGGGTCCTCGCCGCGCAGGATGAGGTCCTCGTTGAGGGTGTCGAGCATCTCCAGGAAGGACATGTCCTCCGAGATGCCGTCGACCTCGTACGAGGCCATGTGGCCGGGGGCGTCGGCGCCGCGCTGGCGCCAGACGCGCAGGGTGAGCTTCATGCGTAGCTCCGCTGGGTGGGGTGGACGTACTCGAAGACGAGGTCTTCCTTGTGCAGGACGGGGGCGGTCCCGGTGGCGGTGAACTCCCAGGCCGCGGCGTAGGAGAAGGCCTCGTCCTGGCGGGCCGCCTCGCCGTCGGGGGTCTGGGACTCCTCGCGGAAGTGGCCGCCGCAGGATTCGGCGCGGTGGAGTGCGTCGAGGCACATCAGCTCGGCGAGTTCGAGGTAGTCGACGATGCGGTTGGCCTTCTCCAGCGACTGGTTGAACTCCTCGCCCCGGCCGGGCACCTTGATGCGGCGCCAGAACTCCTCGCGGATCTCGGGGATGCGGTCGAGCGCCTTGCGCAGCCCTTCCTCGCTGCGGGCCATCCCGCAGTACTCCCACATGAGTTCGCCGATCTCGCGGTGGAAGGAGTCGGGGGTGCGGTCGCCGTCGGCGGCGAGCAGCCTCGCGAGGCGCTCGCGGGTCTCGTGCACGACGGCCACGGCCTCGGGGTGGGTGTCGTCGACCGGGCTCCGGTGGGGGTGGCGGGCGAGGTAGTCGTTGATCGTGGACGGGAGCACGAAGTAGCCGTCGGCCAGCCCCTGCATCAGCGCGGAGGCGCCGAGGCGGTTGGCGCCGTGGTCGGAGAAGTTGGCCTCGCCGATGGCGAAGAGGCCGGGGACGGTGGTCTGCAGGTCGTAGTCGACCCAGAGGCCGCCCATCGTGTAGTGGACGGCGGGATAGATCCGCATGGGGACCTCGTACGGGTTCTCCGCGGTGATCCGCTCGTACATCTCGAAGAGGTTGCCGTACTTCTCGGCGACCTTGTCCCGGCCCATGCGGCGGATGGCGTCCGCGAAGTCGAGGTAGACGCCCTGTCCGCCGGGGCCCACGCCGCGGCCCTCGTCGCAGACGTTCTTGGCGGCGCGGGAGGCGATGTCACGGGGCACGAGGTTGCCGAAGGAGGGGTAGATCCGCTCCAGGTAGTAGTCGCGCTCGGCCTCGGGGATGTCGGCCGCGGGGCGGGTGTCGCCCTTGGCACGGGGGACCCAGATGCGGCCGTCGTTGCGCAGGGACTCGCTCATCAGGGTGAGCTTGGACTGGTGGTCGCCGGTGCGCGGGATGCAGGTGGGGTGGATCTGGGTGAAGCAGGGGTTGGCGAAGTACGCGCCGCGCCGGTGCGCCCGCCAGACGGCGGTCGCGTTGGAGTTCATGGCGTTGGTGGAGAGGTAGAAGACGTTGCCGTAGCCGCCGCTCGCCAGCACCACGGCGTCGGCGTAGTGGGTGGCGATCTCGCCGGTGATCAGGTCGCGCGCGACGATGCCGCGGGCCACTCCGTCGACGACGATCAGGTCCAGCATTTCGGTGCGGGCGTGCATCTCGACGTTGCCCGCGGCGATCTGCCGGGAGAGGGCCTGGTAGGCGCCGAGGAGGAGCTGCTGGCCCGTCTGGCCGCGGGCGTAGAAGGTGCGGGAGACCTGGACGCCGCCGAAGGAGCGGGTGTCGAGGAGGCCGCCGTATTCGCGGGCGAAGGGGACGCCCTGGGCCACGCACTGGTCGATGATCTCGACGGAGATCTGGGCGAGGCGGTGGACGTTGGACTCGCGGGCGCGGAAGTCGCCGCCCTTGACGGTGTCGTAGAAGAGGCGGTGCACCGAGTCGCCGTCGTTGCGGTAGTTCTTGGCGGCGTTGATGCCGCCCTGGGCGGCGATGGAGTGGGCGCGGCGCGGGGAGTCGGAGAAGCAGAACTGGACGACGTGGTAGCCCTGTTCGGCGAGCGTCGCCCCGGCCGCTCCGCCCGCCAGGCCGGTGCCGACGACGATGACGGTGTGCTTGCGGCGGTTGGCCGGGTTGACGAGCTTGGCCTCGAAACGGCGGCGGTCCCAGCGGTCTGCGATCGGGCCTTCGGGGGCCTTGGTGTCGGTGACGGGCCCGCCGGTGGCGTAGCCGGCGTAGGGGGAGTGCTGCTTGCGGTCGTGCTGGTGTTCGCTCATGGTCAGTTCACCACTCCGGTCATGACGGCTACGGGGACGGACACGAAGCCGGCGAAGAGAACGAGGGCCAGGCCGTTGGCGAGGAGCTTGAGCGGCCGCTCGCGTCGGGCGTTGCCCGCGCCGAGGGTCTGCGCCGCGCTCCAGAAGCCGTGCCGGACGTGCAGGCCGAGGGCGGCCATCGCCACGATGTAGATGGTGTTCCCGTACCAGGTGGAGAAGGTGGAGAGGACGTTCTCGTACGGGTGGCCGACCCAGGCGCGCTCGTTGACGGTGAGCGTGGTGAGGTCGAGCAGGTGCCAGACGATGAACAGGCCGAGGATGATCCCGCCCCAGCGCATGGTGCGGGTGGCGTAGCTCGCGCGGCGGCGCTTGTGGGCGTACTTCACCGGGCGGGCCTTGATGTCGCGGCGGCTGAGCTGGTACGCGGACACCGCGTGGGCGAGGACCGCGGCGAGCAGCGCCACGCGGACGATCCACAGGGCCCACTCGTGGTGCAGGAAGGGCGAGCCCAGGGTGCGCAGCCAGTGGGCGTAACCGTTGAACTCGTCCGCCCCGAAGAAGATCTTGAGGTTGCCGAGCATGTGCACGACGAGGTAGCCGAGCATGATCAGGCCGGATACTGCCATCACGGACTTCTTGCCGACGGAGGAGTCCCAGATCGTTCGCGTGGTGGACGGCCGTCGATCCGTCCGCGTTGCCAGTGCCATGTCCTCGACGGTAAGGACGAAGGTCCCGAAAGGTCCAAGACATGATGGAGCTGATATCGATAGAGAGCGGCTATCGATGGCGCTAGCCTGGGCGTATGCAGTTCCAGCAGCTCCTCTACTTCGTGGCCGTCGCCGAGACCTTGCACTTCACCCGGGCGGCGGAGCGCGTGCACGTGGCGCAGCCCTCTCTCTCGCAGCAGATCAAGGCGCTGGAACGAGAGCTCGGTGCCGAGCTGTTCAGCCGCGCCCGGGGCAACATCGCGCTCACGGATGCGGGTGAGACGCTGCTGCCGCTGGCCCGGCGGATCCTGGCGGACGCGGACACCGCGCGGCTGGAGGTGCAGGAGCTGGCGCAGCTGCGCCGGGGGCGCGTCCGGCTGGGTGCCACGCCCAGCATCTGCACGGGCCTGCTGCCGGACGTACTGCGGGCCTTTCATGACGCGCATCCGGGGATCGAGCTGCTGATCGAGGAGAGCGGCTCGCTCGACCTCGTACGGGAGCTCGCGCGCGGGGCCCTGGACCTGGCCCTGATCGCACTGCCGCTGCCCCCCTCGGCCCCGGCCCTGACCACGGTGGAACTACTGACGGAAGACCTCGTGGTGGTCTCCTCGGCGGAGCGGCCGGCACCCGGCGGGGGCGGCGGGCTGAGCATCCGCGGGTTGCGGGACGAGCCGATGGTGATGTTCCGGCACGGCTACGACCTGCGGGAGCTCACAGTGGCGGCCTGCCGCGCGGAGGGCTTCGAGCCGGTCTTCACCGTGGAGGGAGGCGAGATGGACGCGGTCCTCGGCTTCGTCCGCGCGGGGCTCGGTATCGCGGTGGTCCCGGCGATGGTGGTGGATCGCGCCGGCCCGGGCCTGCGGGTGACCCCGCTGGCGGGATCCCCGCTGCGCCGCACGATCGCCCTGGCCCACCGCACCGACGTGGCTCCGCCGCGCGCGGCCCGCGAGCTGAAGCGCATACTGACCGGCTGACCCCGGCGCGGGGTGGGCACCGCAGGCGGACCGGCCTTCATTGCGCGGCTCCGGCCGTGGGTGCCGGGGCTGTCGGCAGGGCCCTGTCGAGACCGTCGGCCAGCATCGCGAAGGCCCGGTCCGCGTCGGCCACCGCGGCCTCGTGTGCCTGACCGGCGCTCAGGCCTGCTTCGATCCGCCGCCAGTTCTCCCGGCCCAGCTCCTGGCGGACCGTCACCAGGTGTATCGCCGCGAGGCGGGCGGCGAGCGGGGGAACCGCCTCCGCCTCGAGGACGGCGGCGAGCAGCTCCACCTCGCGGTCGGTGTAGTGGCCGATCCGGCTCTGCAGGCCGGCGGTGGTGTAGAGCAGCCGCTGGAAGGCGACCACCTCCGGGTGGTCGCACAGTCCGGTGATCGGGTCCCCCTCGGCCAGGGCCGCCAGGAAGTGGGCGCGCACCGCACCCACCGGCGTACTGCCGGCGGGCCGGTCCCGCACGATGCGGGCCGCCTCGTCCTGGTGGTCGGCGAACCGGTCGAGCACCAGGTCCTCCTTGCTCGGGAAGTAGCGGAAGAGGGTGGGCTTGGAGACCTCGGCCGCAGCGGCGACATCAGCCACCGACACGGCGTCGAAGCCCCGTTCCAGGAAGAGCTCCAGCGCCGTCGCCGCCAGTCGGCGACGCGTCCGGAGCTTCTTGTTCTCACGCAGACCCGTCGTGTTCTCCATACCGCACAGCGTAGCACAGATTCGTGACCCGGTTAATTTTTTGACCGGGTTGCTTTTTCTGTCGCGAGCCGCTTTCCTTGATGCAACGACGAGGAGAGGACATCCGATGACCGATGTACTGATCGCCGGCTCCGGGCCCACCGGATTGACGCTCGCCTGCGACCTCGCACGGCGCGGGGTCGCCGTGCGGGTCATCGAGCGGCGCGACGCACCTCACCGCGAATCTCGGGGCAAGGGTCTGCTGCCGGGCAGCCTCGAGGTCTTCCGGGAGCTCGGCGTGGCCGCGCCCCTGGCCGCCATCGGCACCACCGGGGTGGTCCTGCGCAAGTACTTCGACGGCCAGCACGTCAAGGACACCCCCACCCCGACCGCCGCCGGCCTGCTGATCGGGCAGTGGCAGATCGAAGCGGCACTGCGCGACCGCCTCGCCGGACTGGGCGTGCAGGTCGAATACGGCTCGGAGCTCTCCGCGATCTCCCAGGACGAGGACGGGGTGCGGGCGCGGCTGGCGGACGGCACCGTGATCGCCGCCCGCTTCCTCGCCGGGTGCGACGGCGGGCACAGCACCACCCGCAAGCTGCTCGGCATCCCCTTCGAGGGGAGCGGGCAGGAGGAGCCGGCGATGGTCCTCGGGGACGTCGGGGCACCCGGGCTCGGCCGGGACGTCTGGCACCAGTGGTTCACCTCGGAGGGCGAGGGGATACTGCTCTGCCCGATGCCGGGGACCGATTCCTTCCAGCTGCAGGCCTCGCCCGAGCGGGACGAGCAGGGCGAACCGCTGCCGCCCTCCCTGGAGGGCTTCCAGCGGCTCTTCGACCGCCATGCCTGGATGCCGGGGATCCGGCTGACCGATCCCACCTGGCTCTCGGCCTGGAGGGTCAGTGTCCGCATGGCCGCGCGGATACGGGAGGGCCGGGTGTTCCTCGCCGGGGACGCTGCGCACGTGCACCCCATAGCCGGCGGGCTGGGGATGAACACCGGGATCCAGGACGCGGCCGCCCTCGGCCGGACGCTGGCCGCCGCCCTCACCGGGCCCGCCGGGGAGGAGGTTCTCGACGAGTACCAGGCGGAGCGGCTTCCGGTGGCCGCCGAGGTCCTGGCCGACACGACGGAGCGGTACGAGCGGGTCATGGCAGCCGTCCGTACACCCGGCCGCGGGACGGAGGTCGGCCTCGACCGGTCGGCGCCGCGCGCCGGAGCCTGAACCGGCTCGGGCCGGCTCGGGCCGGCTCGGGTCCCGGGCCCGGCTCCGGGCGCCGGACCCGGCCCCTCCCGAGGGGCGGTTGTCAGGAGGGTGTGGGCACCGCGTCCGAGAGGGAGAGGGTGTGGATGCGGTCGGGGGCGCCCGGCCGGGCGTAGTACCAGCCCTGCGCGGTGTCGCAGCCGAGGGCGCGCAGCTGGGCGGCCTGGGCTCCGGTCTCCACGCCCTCGACGGTGACGGCGAGTTCGAGGCTGTGCGCCAGGGCGACGATCCCCTCCACGATCTTGACGTCGACCGGGTTGGCGGGCTGCTGCTGCATCCCCTGGGTGAAGGAGCGGTCCAGCTTCAGGACGCTGACCGGCAGCCGCCGCAGGTTGGCCAGGTTCGAGTAGCCGGTGCCGAAGTCGTCGAGCGCGATGTCCACACCGAGGGCGGCGAGCCGGCGCAGCGGTTCCAGGAGTTCGTCGTCCGCCCCTATCAGGGCCGATTCGGTGACCTCCAGGCACAGCGCCCCGGGAGCGAGGCCGGACTTCTCCAGCACGGCCACGGTGTCGGCGACCAGGCCCGGGTGGTGCAGCTGGGTCGGCGAGAGGTTGACGTTGATCCGCAGGGCCGCTCCACCGTGCTGGCGCTGCCAGATGCGGGCCTGGCGGACGGCCTCCTCCAGGACCCAGCGGCCGAGCGGCACGATCAGGCCGGTCCGTTCGGCGAGCGGGATGAAGCGGTCCGGGCCGAGGACCCCGTACTGCGGGTGCGACCAGCGCACCAGCGCCTCGGCTCCGTGCACGCTGCCGTCGCGCATGTGGACCAGCGGCTGGTACTCGATGAAGAACTCGCCGCGTTCCAGCGCCGCCGGCAGGGCGTTGGTCAGGCCGTGACGGGTGATCGCGCGGGCGTCGGCCTCGGCGTCGGCGAATTCGAAGCGGTTGCCGCCGGCCGCCTTGGCCCGGTACATCGTGATGTCGGCGCTGCGCAGCACCTCCGCCGATGTGCGCTCCTTGGCGCGGCCCTCGACGATGCCGATGCTGCCCCGGACCGTCAGTTCCCGGCCCTCCAGCCGGATCGGCGTGGACAGGGCGGTCAGGATGCGGACCGCGAGTTCGGTCACCTTCTCCTCGGTGTCGGGACCGGTGGTCAGGGCGACGAACTCGTCACCACCGAGCCGGGCGACCACCTCGCCGGGTCCGGTCGCACAGCTCTGCAGCCGGTCGGCGACCTCCACCAGCAGCCGGTCCCCCGCCGAGTGCCCGAGGCTGTCGTTGACCGCCTTGAAACCGTCGAGGTCCAGGTAGCACAGGCCGTAGCGGTCGCCGCCGGCCCCGCCGAGGGCCTTCTCCAGCCGTTCGAAGAACAGCGTCCGGTTGGGCAGGCCGGTCAGGGCGTCGTGGGTGGCCTCGTAGCGCAGGCGCAGGTTCAGCAGTCGGCGTTCGGTGGTGTCCTCCATCAGCGCCAGCTGGTACTGCGGCTTACCGGCGGCGTCGCGCAGCAGCGACACCGTCAGGTTGGTCCACAGCACGGTCCCGTCGTGCCGGTAGTACGGCTTCTCCACGCGGTAGCTCTCGCGCTCGCCGCGCACCAGCTCGCCGTACATCCGCCAGACGTGCGGGGTGTCGTCGGGGTGTCCCCACTCGCTGACGTTGCGGCTGCGGACGTGCCCCTCCAGCCCGCCGAACATCTGCAGCAGGGTGTCGTTGACCTCCAGGACGTTCCCGTCGAGGTCGGCGATGCCGATGCCGACGGCCGCGCCCTCGAAGACCGCCCGGAAGCGCTCCTCGCTCGCGTGCAGGGCCTGCTGCGCGTCGCTGCGGGCGGTCAGGGCGGAGCGCGCGATGGCCTCCTGCTCCCTGAGGGTGCGCTCGCGCAGGGCCCTGGCGTATCCCGCCGCGATGCCGTGCTGGAGCCGGGCGCAGCGGGACCGGTACTCCTCGGTGGCCTCCACGCCCGAACCCTCGGATCCGTCCGGGCCGCAGTAGAGCACCAGGTACGACTCGATCACCCCGAGGGTGCCGGCCAGGGCCTCGGGGTCGGTGCAGTGCACGGCGACGAGTTCCGCCCCGACCTGCTGGGCGACCGAGGAGTCGAAGGGCCGGGCGTGCAGGGCCTCGGTGAGCGTCCGGGTGAGGGGCAGGAGGTGCCGTTCGAACTCGGTACGGGTCAGCGAGGTCGCCGTGACCGGGAAGATCGCCCGTCCCCAGATCGTCGCGAAGCGGGCGATCCGGTCCTCGATGCCGCCGTGCGGGGTCGCCGCGGACCCGGTGGCCGGTGCCGCGGCGGGCGCCGCGGTGGCGCCCGGGGCGCCCGCCGTCTGTGCCGGAAGTCTCACGCCTTGCGTCCCACACCGGCGAAGCCCGAGAAGGCGTAGGGGTCCTCCGGCGCCTCGAATTCCTCCCCGTCCTCCGGCCGGTCCGGCCGCCAGTCGGGCATGGACACCAGGCCGGGCTCGAGCATCTCGAAGCCGTCGAAGAAGCCGCGGATCTGTTGCCCGGTGCGCATGACGAGGGGGTTGCGGATGTCCCGGTAGACGCCGACGGTGCCGCCCGCGACCTCCTCGGGGAGCGGGATCCCTTCGTACGAGGCGTGCGTGAGGATCAGCAGGCTGCCGGGGGCCAGTGCGTCGCGCAGCTCGGCGACGGCGGCGTACGGGTCGTCCGAGTCCTCCAGGAAGTGCAGGACGGCGACGAGCAGCAGCGCGACCGGGCGGCCGAGGTCGAGCAGCCGGCCGACCTCGGGGGCGGCCAGGATCTCCCTGGGCTTGCGCAGGTCGGCGGCGACGATGCCGGTGTGCTCGTCCCCGGTGAGGACGGCGCGGCTGTGCGCGACGGCCACCGGGTCGTGGTCGACGTAGACGACGCGCGCCTGCGGGGTCGCGGCCTGGGCGATCTCGTGGACGTTGCCGAAGGTGGGGATGCCGGAGCCGATGTCGAGGAACTGCGTGACGCCCTCGGCGACGGCGTGCCGGACGGCGCGGCGCATGAATGCCCGGTTGGCCTGCATGATCTTGGGCAGTCCCGGCATGAATTCCATGGCACGTCGTGCCGTCTGGCGGTCGACCTCGAAATTGTGGGACCCGCCCAGGTAGTAATCATAGATGCGGGACACGCTCGGCACCGATATGTCGATGCCTGGCGGGGCCCAGGCGGGGCGCTCCATCGGGGTCTCCAAGCGTTGGTCCTGCGGTCGTCCGTCCGAGGTCGGACTCCTGTCCGAGCCGAATGTACTGATCATTTCCCAACAGGGCGAG
The DNA here is from genome assembly GCF_053610205.1 of Streptomyces sp. NPDC054932. Classification (NCBI taxonomy): domain Bacteria; kingdom Bacillati; phylum Actinomycetota; class Actinomycetes; order Kitasatosporales; family Streptomycetaceae; genus Streptomyces; species Streptomyces sp. NPDC054932. Next base: position 25,576 of record NZ_JBSGXU010000114.1, read on the forward strand.
CAAAAGCGGAAATTGGCGATCCGTTCTTCGTCACACACCAAAGGCGCCGCCGCACCGGTCGACGGAATGACCGATACCGACAAGTCCCTTATGGGAATTGGCTGTGGACGAGCGTACCCGCCACACGGTCGACCTAAGAGTGGCTCAAACCTTTCTGGTCGCCGGTCCACCCGTTCAGGCGAACCGGGGCCGAGCCTCGCGTGCCCGGGCGCGCGCGGGCCCATGCTCCCGGGGTGAACAGAGCCTGCGCCAGGCGCCTGCTGGCAGTCCCGGTCCTGCTGTGGGCGGCCTTGTCCGTCACGCCGGCCGTGGCTGATAGCCGCGCATACGCGACGACCGACGCCGGGGACGGCCCGGCCGCCACCGTGGTGGCCGCGGTGGCCGGCGGCAGCGACCGCACACACGGCCCGCGTGGCGGACATCACGGTGACGACCAGGGCTCCGACCACGGGAAACGCCGTGGGGGCGGCCATGGCGGGGGGCATCACGGCCGCCCGCACTGCCCACCGCCGCCGCCCCCTCCGCCGTGCCCGCCGAAGCCGCCGCCGAAGCCCACGCCGCCGCCCGAGCCGACCCCCACTCCACCGCCGCCGAGGCCCACGCCACCCCCGAAACCCACACCACCGCCACCGCCCCCGCCGGCGCCGAAGCCCGTACCGAAACCCGTACCGAAGCCGGTGCAGCCCGCGCCGCCACCGCCGAAGCCGGCTCCGGCGCCGCCCCGCGCGGTCAGGGCTCCCGCACCGCCACCACCCGCCGCGCCGTCACCCCCACCGCCCGCACCGGAGGTGAAACCCGCACCACCGAAACCGGTGGCCCGTCCCGCGTATCGCGCCGCGACCCGCAAACCCGCCGAGCACCACATCTCGCCGGTGACATTCACCCTGATGACCGCTGCTCCCGCGGTGCTCGCGATCGTCGCGCTGCGCCCCCGCTAGCGGTTCTCGCGACCCACCAGTAACCGATTGGGAGTCATCTTGTCGGAATGGCTCGTCCTGTCCATCGCGATGGCCGCGGCTTGTGCCGTGGTGCTGTCCATCGCCTTCTTCAACCACAGCAGGATCGGCGATGACGACGATCCGAACGAGACCCCGGACGTCATCGAGTACATGACGATGATGATCGGGGTGATCTACGCGATCGAGCTGGGCCTCGCGATCGCCGGAGTCTGGC
>NZ_JBSGXU010000115.1:0-26527 GCF_053610205.1 Streptomyces sp. NPDC054932
CCGCAGGGCGCCGAACGCACCGCCGCCACACCTTCCGACCCCGGGTCCCGTTCGGCGCCCGAGGAGACGCCCCGGCACACACCCGGCCCCACCGAACCCGACCCGCCCGCCACTGCTCGCCCGGCTCGGCTCGCCCGGCACGGCTCGGCCCAGCTCGGCCCGGCCCGCCCGGCACGCCCCGGCCCGCTCGTCGACCCCGCCGGCAAGCGGCAGGCGGCAGGCGGCAGCGCACGGCCGGCCGGCCGGCCACCACCCCACGCACCGTCCGGCCCAGCGGTCCCAGCGACTAGGCCTGCGGGGACCGCGCGTCGTACCGGGCGAAGTTCCGCCACCGCATCGCGAGCAGCCCCAGCACCAGCACGCACGCCAGCCCCCCGCCCGTGACGGCCACGGCCGGGGAGGTCAGGTCGGCGGTGGTCCCGGCGAGGAAGTCACCGAGCCGGGGCCCGCCCGCGACGACCACGATGAAGACGCCCTGCAGGCGGCCGCGCATGTCGTCGGGGGTGGCGGCCTGGAGCATGGTGGTGCGGAACACCATCGAGGCGGTGTCCGCGTACCCGGCCAGGGCCAGGAAGAACATGCCGAGCCACAGGTTCCGGGTGAACCCGAACACGGCGACGGCCAGCCCCCAGCCCGCGACGGCGAGCAGGATCGCCAGACCGTGCCGGCGGATGCGGCCCTGCCAGCCGGAGAGCAGCCCGCCCAGCAGCGCCCCGGCGGCCATCGAGGCGACCAGCAGGCCGACCGTACCGGCGCCGCCGCCGTACCAGAGCCCGGCCACGGCCGGGAACAGCGCCCGGGGCTGGGCGAGCACCATGGCGGCCAGGTCGGAGAAGAAGGTCATCCGGATGTTCGGACGGGTGCCGAGGAAACGCAGGCCGTCGACGACCGAGGCCCTCCCCCGCGCACCCTCGGCCCGGTCGGGCTTCATCGCCGGCAGCCGCCACATCGCGTAGAGCGCGGCGGTGAAGGTGACGGTGTCGATCAGGTAGGCCGTCTCGTAGCCCCCGAAGGCGACGATGAACCCGCCGAGGGCCGGGCCGACCATCATCCCGAAGGTCATGGTCACGGAGTTCAGGGCATTGGCGGCCGGCAGCTGTTCGGCCGGGAGCAGCCTCGGGATCATGGCGGACCGCGCCGGTCCGGTGAGCGCCCCGCAGACCGCCTGGAGCGCGACGACGGCGTACAGGAACCAGACGTTGTGGAAGCCGAGCAGCGCGGCCGCGGCGAGCGCGACCGACAGCGCGGCGGCGCCCAGCGAGCTGTACAGGCCGAGCTTGCGCCGGTCGACGGTGTCGGCGATCGCACCGCCGTAGAGGCCGAAGACGACGAGCGGGACGAGCGAGAAGAGACCGACGAGCCCGACCGAGAAGCTGGAGCGGGTGATGTCGTAGACCTGGAGCGAGATCGCGAGGGTGGTCATCGCCTGGCCGACCCAGGAGATGGTGCCGCCGAGCCACAGACGCCGGTAGTCGGGGGACGCGCTGAGCGGGGTGAGGTCGGCGAATATTCGCCGCCGGGGGCGGGGTGGCGCGGTCGCACGGGTCACAGCGGATGATAACCACCGGCCCTCCGCCGCCCTCGGGGCCCTGCCGTCCTTTCACACACCGGCAACAGTCGCCCCACCCGGCTCCGGGCTCCCGGAACGGGCGGCTTATTGCCGGTAACTCGCCACTATCACCGGACATTTGACTGAATCGACGTGCGCTCCTCACCTCGGGTTCAGCTCATGATGAAAAGACTCGTATGTCCAGGGAGGCGTAGTGATCGAACCTGGCAACAGCACCACGAGCACCGGCACGACGCAGAACACGGTGCGCCCCACCGTCCCCCTCACCGTCGGCGTCGAGGAGGAGTTCCTGCTCGTCGACGCCCGCACCTTCCGGGTGGTCCCCGCCGCCCCGCTGGTCCTGGCGACGGCCGGCGGGCTGCCCGGCGAGCTGCACCCCGAGGGCACCCGCTACCAGGTGGAGATATCCACCCCGATAGCCCACTCGGCCGCCACCCTGCGCGCCGAGCTCGCCACCCTGCGGCGCACCCTCGGCCGGGCCGCCCGCGCCCACGGCTGCCGGCTGCTGGCCGCCCCCTCGCCGGTCGTCGCCGTGGAGGGGCCGCTGCACCTGACCGACGACGAGCCGCGCCAGCGCGAACAGCACCGCCGCTTCGGCGCGCTCACCGACACGCTGGTCAGCTGCGGCCGCCACATCCACATCGGCACGCTCGACGTGGACACGGCGGTGGCCGTGTCCAACCGGATCAGACCCTGGCTGCCCACGCTGATCGCGCTGGCCGCCAACTCGCCGTTCTGGGGCGGCCGTGACACCGGTCACGCCAGCTGGCGGGCGATGGCCTGGTCCGGCTGGCCCTCGGCGGGCCTGCCCCCGCACTTCACGTCCACGGCCCACTTCCGGCGCTCGGTGCAGACCCTGCTCGGCTCCGGGGCGGCCCTGGACACCAAGATGGTCTATTGGGACCTCCGCCCCTCCGGACACTGGCCGACGCTCGAGATCCGGGCGCCCGACATGTCGCCGGACATCGACGCGGCCGTCCTCCAGGCCGAACTGGCCCGGGCCCTGGTCTCCACGGCACTGCGCGAGATCGGGGAGCGGCGCCCCGAGCCGGCCGTACGGGACGACGTCCTGCGCCTCGCGCGCTGGCGGGCGGCCCACGACGGCCTGGAGGGCTTCGGCCTCGACCCGTACTCGGGGACGGAACTCCCCGCGGCGGACCTGGCGGAGGCCCTGCTGGACCTGGTCGCCCCGGATCTGGCCGCCGCCGGCGACCTCGACCACGCGGCGAAGACCATGGCGGGCCTCCTGCGCGACGGCTCGGGCGCCCACCGCCAACGGGCGGCGTTCGCCCGCCGCCAGGACCTGACGGACGTACTGCGCCACCTCACGGACGAAACGGAGGACTTCTGACCCACGCCCGCCCCGGGTACCCGCACTCCCGGTGCTCCCGAGCCGAGGTGCGGGTCCCGGCGCGGCGGCGGGCGCCGTACCCCAGGCCGAGCCCCCGGTCCGGCGCCCCGGAACGCCGAAACCGCAGGTGCGATCGTTTCCGCACCTGCGGTTTCGGCGCATGGCGGGGATGCCGGGGGCCTGGTCGAGGGCGCCCTTGACGCCCACGGCGCAGGGCGCACTTGGTCTACAATCCCCCGAGCATCCCCGTTCGCCGCGTAGACCGAACCAGTCCACCGCCAAGAGGTCCGGGGCAGATCGGAACCCCTGGGGGAAAGTCACGTGGAGTCCACGAATCAGCCTGCCCGGGGCATACCCGCCGCGGCCGCCCGTGGCGGTCGCAGACGGAACGCGCGGGCCGGTGAGCGCCTCGTGGTGCTGGACGGACTGCGCATCCTGGCCGCGCTGATGGTGGTGTTCCACCACTACGTCGGTTACGGCGGCGCCGCCGCCGGGGCGGGCAACGCATGGTCGCGCCCGATCGCCCACGTCTTCCCGCTGGCCTCCAAGTTCGGGGCCTACATGTGGACGGGTGTCAGCCTGTTCTTCCTGATCAGCGGCTTCGTGATCGGCATGAGCACCTGGGGCCGGAGCCTGGGCGACTTCTTCACGTCCCGGGTCGTCCGCCTGTACCCGGCCTACTGGTTCGGGGTGCTGGCGACCACCGCCGTGCTGATGGTGTGGCCGATGGTGGTCCAGCCACTGCACGCGCACGAGGTGCTGGCGAACCTGACGATGCTTCAGGGTGCGATGCACATCACCAACGTGGACGCCTCGTACTGGACGCTCTGGTACGAGCTCTGCTTCTACCTGCTGTTCTGCCTCGTCGTCCGGCAGGGCCTGACCTACCGCCGCGTGGTCGCCTTCTGCATGCTGTGGACGGTGGCGGGTCTGGGCAGCGTCGCGATGGAGTGGGGCCCCCTCCAGGTGATCGCGATGCCCTGGATCTCCTCGTTCTTCATCGCCGGTCTCGCCTTCTACCTGATGTACCGCTTCCGGCCGACCCTGCTGCTCTGGACGATCATCGGCGTCAGCCTGGCGCTGTCCCTGATCTACGCCCGCGACCACCAGCACGCGATCGACGCGGCGCTCGGCGGCCGGCACCTGCCGGCCTGGCCCGCCTACGCGATGATCCTGCTGTGCTACGCGGTGATGGCCGCGGTGTCGCTCGGCTGGCTCTCCCGCATCCGCTGGCGCTGGCTGACGGTCGCCGGTTCCCTGACGTATCCCCTGTACCTGCTGCACGAGGCGATCGGGTGGACGGCCATCAGGCTGCTCCACGACCGGATCCCGAAGTGGCCCCTGGTCGCGCTGGTCACGGTGGGCATGCTGGTGGCCGCCTACCTGGTGCACCGGATCATCGAACGCCCGCTGTCCCGGCTGCTGAAGCGCGGCATCAGCTCGGGCCTGGCCGAACTCCGGGCGGGCGGCACCCCCGCACCGGTCGGACCCGTGGCGGGAGGCGGCTTCCCGCCGGGCGCGCCGGCGCCGACCGAAGCCCCCGCGCAACGGCAGACAACCGTCCAGGTCTGACACCTCCCCGTCCGCCCCCCTGCTGCGCGCAGGCCGCGCCGCACACCTCGGGCCGTTGGAGGTTCCGGGCCGGTGAGCCCGCGCGCGCGAGCGATCTCCCCGGCCTGCCGTGTGCGCAGGCCCGGTGCGGCGTGCGTCCTTGCCGGACGGGCTCGGAGGCATGCGTACGTCCGCCTTCGCTCCGAACGTGCCGGGCCGGTTGCCCGACCTCACCCCGAACTGCCGCGAAGACGCCGCTCAGCGCCCCTTCCGGCACGCTCCCGCAGCTTGTGCGGGTCGGCTTCGGCGAAGAGCGGGTACAGGCGCCGACGAAGCCGCCCAGGCTGCTCACGTCGGCTCTGCACCCGCTCCCGCCGTATCCGGGTGAAGGAGTCCTGGACGTTGACGACCCTGCGGATGCCGGCCCGGAAGCCCTGGGCCTCGAGGTGGCCCTCGGGCCACGGCGTGGAGAAGTCCTCGAACTCGGCGACGCGTCCGAGGATCTGCCCGCGGAGCGCACGAACGCCGGGCCGCCTCCCGCGGGGGTCGTCCCGACACCAGGAACGACCGTGGGCGCCCGGCTGTGATCAGCAACACCCCGGCGAAGCAGGCGGACGTCCGTCCCCTGACCGTCCCCTGACCGTCCCCTGGAACGCGAAAGGCGGCCCCGAGGGGCCGCCAGGATCACCGTAGTGACTCGCGCGACCAGGGAGATCCCTGGTCAGATCGTTTCTGCACACCTGGTGTGCGGTGGGGCGGGTGGGACTCGAACCCACGGCCGACGGATTATGAGTCCGCTGCTCTAACCGGCTGAGCTACCGCCCCTTCACGGCGTGGCGCGTACACGTGTGCGCGCCGTCTGCCGCAGCATAGCCGCTCATACGATCTCCTGCCTCGGATGCCTCGCATGATCGGCTTCGCCTGTTCAGAGAGACCGTACTGAGCGCTGTCCGGTTCCGGAACGGGGTGACAAAAAGAAAAAAAGAGGACCCCATGGGGTCCTCTTCTTCCTTGCTCCCCCGGCTGGACTCGAACCAGCAACCCTCCGGTTAACAGCCGAATGCTCTGCCAATTGAGCTACAGGGGACCGCGCTCCCCCGACTGGACTCGAACCAGTAACCTGCCGGTTAACAGCCGGCTGCTCTGCCAATTGAGCTACAGGGGATTGCTGCGGTGCATCGAACAGCCCACCTCCGGCGTTGCCGGGGGGCGAGTGCCCGTTGCGAGTCATAGATTAGCGCAAGCAGGGGGGTGCTCCGCCAATCGGTATCGACAGCGGGCCGGGCACCACACGACGAAGGGTGACAGGCATGCGGTACAAGGTCACGTTCGTGGTCGGACTGGCCCTCGGGTACGTGCTCGGAACCCGGGCCGGACGCGAGCGCTACGAGCAGCTGCGGAAGTCCGCACGGCAGATCGCGCAGAACCCCGCGGTGCGCAACGCCGCCGAGACCGCCGGCCAGACCGGGCGCGAGTTCGCCGGGAAGGCCTTCACCGCGGTGAGCCAGAAGGTCGGCGACGCCGTGCCGGACTCGCTCGCGGGGCGGGTACGGGGACTGCGCGACCGGGTCGGCGGTGGCGCCGACGACGACTGGGGAACCAGCAACACCTGAGCTGCACAGGTCCGCGCGCCGGGGCCCACGGGATCCATGAGGTTCCGGGGGCTCCGGAACGGTCGAGACCGGCCCCGCGTGCGGCAGAATTCTCCGCATGGGGATAGTCGCCGGGCTGGACAGCTCTTCCGCCTTCACACGCATCGTCGTCTGTGACGCCGAGACCGGCGCCGTGCTGCGCCAGGGGTACGCGCCCCATCCGCAGCCCACGCACGAACCGGACGGCGCGAATCCCCACGAGACCGACCCGCAGGCCTGGCTGCTCTCGCTCGGCGAGGCCGCCGGCGGCGGGCTCCTCGAAGGGGTCCAGGCCATAGGGGTCTCCGCGCAGCAGCACGGGCTGCTGCCGCTGGACCCGCAGGGCGGCCTGGTACGTCCCGCCCTCGTCGGCAACGACAAGCGCGGCCAGGTCGCCGCCGCCGACCTCGTCGACGCCCTCGGCGGCCGGCGGGCCTGGGCCGAGGCGGTCGGCTCGGTCCCGCACTCCGCGCAGCCGGTCTCGAAGCTGGCCTGGCTGGCCCGCACCGAGCCCGAGGCGGCCCGCCGGGTGGCCGTGCTGATGTCCCCGCACGACTGGCTGGTCTGGCAGCTGCTGGGCCGGCCCGCCCGGCGGACCACCGACCGCGGCGCCGCCTCCGGAACCGGGTACTGGTCGACGGCCACCGGTACCTGGCGCCCCGACCTGGTCGAGCTGGCGCTCGGGCACCGGGCGCTGCTGCCCGAGGTGCTCGGCCCGGCCGATGCCGCCGGGACCACGCCCGAGGGGCTGCTGATATCCGCCGGTACGGGCGAGACGATGGCCGCGGCGCTCGGGCTGGGGCTGGGCCCCGGCGACGCGGTGGTCTCGCTCGGTGCGTCCGGTTCGGTGATGGCGGTCCACCACGAGGCCGTGTCGGAGCCGGGCGGGCTGGTCACCTCCCTCGCCGACGCCACCGGCATGCACCTGCCTGTGGTGAACACGTCCAATGCCGTACGGGCCCTGCGCGGCACCGCCGAGCTGCTCGGCACCGATCTGGAGGGGCTGTCCGACCTCGCGCTGAAGTCGACGCCGGGCGCGCACGGCCTCGTACTCCTGCCGTACCTGGAGGGTGAGCGGACCCCGAACCTGCCGCACACCGCCGGGACCCTGTCCGGGCTGCGCCGGGACTCGATGAAGCCGGAGCATCTGGCCCGGGCCGCCTTCGAGGGCATGCTGTGCGGGCTGGTGGACGCGCTGGACGTACTGCGCTCGCGCGGCGTCGAGATCCGCCGGGTGTTCCTGCTGGGCGCGGCGGCCGAGCTGCCCGCCGTGCAGGCGGCCGCGCCGGGGCTGTTCGGTACGCAGGTCGTCGTACCGGCGCCGGCCGACTACGCGGCGCTGGGCGCGGCGCGCCAGGCGGCCTGGGCGCTCGGGGTGGCGCAGGGCACGCTGGCCCCGCACACCCCGCCGGTCTGGCCGGGCCCCGCGGCCCAGGTCTTCGAGCCGGGCGAGGAGTTCCCGGCGTGGCAGGCGGTGCGCCAGCAGTACATCGCGACGCGGGAGCAGATCCACCCCGGGGCGTTCTAGACGGGCCCAGGGCCCGGCCTGATCGGCTGGACGGGCCCTGGGGCGCGGGTCGGGGCGGCTGGTCCTTTTGACCGGGCTTTGCGAAATCCGGTGGGGATCAGAGGGCCGGTTGGCCCAAGATGGGTTGAACCCCTCGATCATGCCGACCGGAGCCTGCGCGTGCTCATACGACTTCTGCGGACCCACCTGGGCCCGTACCGGAAACCCATCGCGGTGCTGGTCCTGCTGCAGCTGCTGCAGACCAGCGCGAGCCTCTATCTGCCCACCCTCAACGCCGACATCATTGACAACGGTGTCGTCAACGGCGACACCGGCTACATCCTGCGCTTCGGCGCGCTGATGCTGGGTGTCTCCCTCATCCAGCTCGTCTGCAACGTCGGAGCCGTCTACTACGGTGCCCGCACGGCCGCCGCCTTCGGCCGCGACGTCCGCGCCGCCGTCTTCGACCGCGTGCAGAGCTTCTCGGCGCGGGAGCTCGGCCAGTTCGGCGCCCCGTCGCTGATCACCCGTACGACGAACGACGTCCAGCAGGTCCAGATGCTGGTGCTGATGACCTTCACCCTCATGGTGTCGGCCCCGATCATGTGCGTCGGCGGTATCGCCATGGCGCTCTCGCTCGACGTGAAGCTGTCCGGCGTCCTGCTCGCCGTGGTGCCCGTGCTCGGGATCTCGGTCGGCGCCATCGTCTTCAGGACGCGGCCGCTGTTCCGCCAGATGCAGGAGCGGCTGGACACGGTGAACCGGGTCCTGCGCGAGCAGATCACCGGCAACCGGGTGATCCGCGCCTTCGTCCGCGACGACTACGAGAAGGACCGCTTCCGCGAGGCCAACGCCGACCTGACCGGCATCTCGCTGGCCGCCGGCAAGCTCCTGGCGTACATGTTCCCCACCGTCATCGTGGTCGTGAACATCTCCAGCGTCGCCGTCATCTGGTTCGGTGCGATGCGCATCGACAGCGGCGGCATGGAGATCGGCCAGCTGACGGCCTTCCTCGCCTACCTGATGCAGATCGTCATGGCCGTGATGATGGCCACCTTCATGTTCATGATGGTGCCGCGCGCCGAGGTCTGCGGCGAGCGCATCCAGGAGGTCCTGGACACCGAGTCCAGCGTGGTCCCGCCGGGCGACCCGGTGCGCGAACTCGCCCGCCGCGGGCGCCTGGAGCTGCGCGGCGCCGACTTCCGCTATCCCGGCGCCGAGGCGCCGGTCCTGCGCGGGGTGGACCTGGTGGCCCGCCCCGGCGAGACCACGGCGGTGATCGGTTCGACCGGAAGCGGCAAGTCCACGCTGCTGGGCCTGGTCCCGCGGCTGTTCGACGCGACCGGCGGCGAGGTCCTCGTCGACGGGGAGGACGTCCGCGGGCTCGACCCGGAACTGCTGGCCAGGACGGTCGGCATGGTGCCGCAGAAGCCGTACCTGTTCTCCGGAACGATCGCCTCCAACCTGCGCTACGGGCGCCCGGAGGCGAGTGACGAGGAGCTCTGGCAGGCGCTGGAGGTGGCCCAGGCCAAGGAATTCGTCTCCGCGCTGGAGGGTGGCCTCCAGGCCCCGGTCAGCCAGGGCGGAACCAATGTCTCCGGCGGCCAGCGCCAGCGTCTGGCCATCGCGCGCACGCTCGTGCAGCGCCCGGAGATCTATCTGTTCGACGACTCCTTCTCGGCCCTGGACTACGCGACGGACGCGGCGCTGCGCGCGGCGCTCGCCCGCGAGACGGAGGACGCGACCGTGGTCATCGTCGCCCAGCGGGTCTCCACGATCCGGGACGCCGACCGGATCATCGTCCTGGACGAGGGCCAGGTCGTGGGCGAGGGACGCCACCACGAGCTGATGGCCGGCAACGAGACCTACCGGGAGATCGTGCTCTCCCAGCTGACGGAGGCGGAGGCCGCATGAGCGGGCCCGGAGGACGGATGATGATGGGGCCGGCCCAGCGGTCCATGGACTTCAAGGGCTCGGGCAAGCGGCTGCTGCGTCAGCTCGCGTACGACCGGGTCAAGATCTGGGGCATGGTCGCGGCCGTCGTCGGCAGCGTCGGCTGCGCGGTGGTGGGACCGAAGATCCTCGGTGAGGCCACCGACCTGGTGTTCGCGGGGATCGTCGGCCGGGAGATGCCGGCCGGGACCACCAAGCAGCAGGCGCTGGACGGGCTGCGGGCCAGGGGTCAGGACGGCATGGCGGACATGCTCGCCGGTACCGACTTCACGCCGGGTCAGGGCATCGACTTCGGCGCCGTCGGGGTGGTGGCGCTGTGGGCCCTGCTGGTCTTCACCCTGGCCGGTCTGCTGATGCTGGTCGCGACGAGGCTGTCGAACCACGTCATGAACGGCACCGTCTACCGGATGCGCGAGGAGCTGCAGGCGAAGCTGTCGCGGCTGCCGCTGTCGTACTTCGACCAGCAGAAGCGCGGCGAGGTGCTGAGCCGGGCCACGAACGACATCGACAACATCGGCCAGACGATCCAACAGACGATGGGCCAGCTGCTGAACTCGCTGCTGACCATCGTCGGTGTGCTGGTGATGATGTTCTGGATCTCGCCGCTGCTGGCGCTGGTCGCGCTGGTGACCGTGCCGCTGTCGGTCTTCGTCGCGGCGAGGATCGGCAAGAAGTCGCAGCCGCAGTTCGTGGCGCAGTGGAAGACGACCGGCGCGCTGGGCGCCCACATCGAGGAGATGTACTCGGGGCACAACCTGGTCAAGGTCTTCGGCCGGCAGAAGGAGTCCGCGGCCCTCTTCGCCGAGCAGAACGAGGCGCTGTACCGGGCCTCCTTCAAGGCGCAGCTGGTCAGCGGCATCATGCAGCCGGTGATGTTCTTCATCTCGAACATCAACTACGTGCTGATAGCCGTCGTCGGCGGTCTCCGGGTCGCCTCCGGCACCCTCTCGATCGGTGACGTGCAGGCCTTCATCCAGTACTCGCGGCAGTTCTCGATGCCGCTGACGCAGGTCGCCTCGATGGCGAACCTCGTGCAGTCGGGCGTCGCCTCGGCGGAGCGGGTCTACGAGCTGCTGGACGCGGCGGAGCAGGAGCCGGACGCCGAGGTTCCGGAGCGTCCGGAGGAGCTGCGGGGTCAGGTCACCTTCGACAAGGTGGCCTTCCGGTACGAGCCGGACAAGCCGCTGATCGACAACCTCTCCCTCACGGTCGAGCCGGGCCACACGGTCGCGATCGTCGGCCCGACCGGCGCCGGCAAGACCACGCTGGTCAACCTGCTGATGCGGTTCTACGAGGTCACCGGCGGGGAGATCGCCCTCGACGGGGTGGACATCGCGAAGATGACCCGCGAGGAACTGCGCGGCGGCATCGGCATGGTGCTCCAGGACACCTGGCTGTTCGGCGGCAGCATCGCGGAGAACATCGCCTACGGTGCTTCGCGCGAGGTCACGCGTGCCGAGATCGAGGCGGCGGCGCGGGCCGCCCACGCCGACCGGTTCATCCGCACGCTGCCTGACGGCTACGACACCGTGCTGGACGACGAGGGCGCGGGCGTCAGCGCGGGCGAGAAGCAGCTGATCACCATTGCCCGGGCGTTCCTGTCGGATCCGGTGATCCTGGTGCTCGACGAGGCGACGAGCTCGGTGGACACCCGTACCGAGGTGCTGATCCAGAAGGCGATGGCGCGGCTCGCGCGCGGCCGTACGTCCTTCGTGATCGCGCACCGGCTCTCCACGATCCGCGACGCGGACGTGATCCTGGTGATGGAGAGCGGTTCGATCGTGGAACAGGGCACGCACGAGGAGCTGCTGGCCTCGGGCGGTGCGTACGCGCGGCTGTACGCGGCGCAGTTCGCGCAGGCGGTGGCCGAGGTCGACTAGACGACCGGAGAGGTTCGGGGTGGGGGCGCCTGGCGGGGCGCCCCCTTTTCCGTTGGCCCGGCGTTCGGTGCCGTCAGTCCAGGTATCCGCGGAGCTGGTCGGCGAAGGCGTGGTCGCGCAGTTTGTTGAGGGTCTTGGACTCGATCTGGCGGATCCGCTCGCGCGTCACGCCGAAGATCCGGCCGATCTCCTCCAGGGTGCGGGGCCGCCCGTCGGCGAGGCCGTACCTCAGCTGCACGACCTTGCGCTCGCGCTCGCCGAGGGTCGACAGGACGGCTTCCAGGTGCTCGCGCAGCAGGAAGAACGCGGCCGATTCCACGGGCGAGGCGGCGTCCCCGTCCTCGATGAGGTCGCCGAGCGCGACGTCGTCCTCCTCGCCCACCGGGGCGTGCAGGGAGACCGGTTCCTGGGCGAGGCGGAGCACCTCCAGGACCCGCTCGGGGGTCAGCTCCAGGTGGACGGCGACCTCTTCTGCGGTGGGTTCGTACCCGCGTTCCTGGAGCATGCGGCGCTGGACGCGGACGACCCGGTTGATCAGCTCGACGACGTGGACGGGCACGCGGATGGTCCGGGCCTGGTCGGCGAGGGCCCTGGACATCGCCTGCCGGATCCACCAGGTGGCGTAGGTGGAGAACTTGTACCCGCGGGCGTAGTCGAACTTCTCGACGGCCCGGATCAGCCCGAGGTTCCCCTCCTGCACGAGGTCGAGCATGGTGAGCCCGCGGCCGACGTACCGCTTCGCGACGGAGACGACGAGCCGCAGGTTCGACTCGATGAGACGGCGTTTGGCCATCCGCCCCATGACCACGAGCTTGTCCAGGTCGAGGGCGAGCTGGGAGTCGAGGTCGGGGGTGGTGCCGAGCTTCTCCTCGGCGAACAGGCCCGCTTCGACGCGTCGCGCGAGATCGACCTCCTCGGCGGCGGTCAGCAGCGGGATCCTGCCTATCTCGCGGAGGTACTGCCGGAACAAGTCGGCGGAAGGGCCCGCTCCGCCTCCGCTGTCGCTGCTGCTGCGCCTGCGCGGCACGGGCACCGGCTCGATCAGCTCCAGTACCTCGGGCTCTTCGTCCACGGCCTTGGCCTCCGAGGACTCGCTCACGTTCACGGTCAGGGTCCGGGTCTGCACGGGGGCGACCTCCAGGGCTCCGAGGACGGGGGCACCGCACCTCAGTGTGGGGTACGACACATCGCGGCCACGAGGGGCGTGCGAGCACTTTCTGAGTCCGGTGCGTGACCGGATGGTTACCCCCCGGCGGGAACGCCGATGCGGATCGGACGCATGTCCGAGATGATCGACGCCATGTCGGAGTACGAAACCCATGTGACGGTGCGCTGCGCGGATGCGGCGGAGCTGGCACGCCTGGACGCCTGGGCCGGGGCGCGGGAGTTGAAGGTCACCCACATCCTGCTGGCCCGCGGCCGGATGGTCTCCCAGCCGATGCTGACCCTGCCGGACCGCACGGGCCACGAAGTCCTGGTGCCGCGGCTGCGTGCGGCCGGCTTCGACCCGGTCCGGGTCAAGGTGGAGACGGTCCCGTGGACCACGGACTCCCCCGGCCCGGGCGGCGGTTACTTCGAGCACCACCTGAAGCTGCTGCTGCCCGCGGACTTCGACCGCGCAGCCCTGGAGTCCGCGGTCGTCCCGCACGGGGCCCACCTGTCCTGGAACGCCCGCCGGGTCCTGGCCGGCGGCGCGCACGAGCGGTTCGTGACCCAGCGGTGGCGCGGCACGGCGGCGCAGGCGGGGGCGGCCTGCGACGCGCTGGTCGCGGCGCTCGGTACGGCCGGGTACGAGATCCGTTCGCAGGAGCGGGAGTTCGTGCTGTACGACAGCGACCTGTCGGTGGACGACGGGTGGATCGGCGAAGGGGAGACGGCATGACCGGGACGGGCGGGCAGGATGCGGTCAGGGACGACTGGAGGCGGCGCCAGATCAGCCTGCCGCGCACTTCGACGGCCGGACTGGACGCGGCGGGCCCCGGAGCCCGGGTCTTCGACCCGGCGCTGAAGCACTTCGCGGACGGCTACCGGATCACGGACGCGGCGGTGGACGACGCGCTGCGCCCGGCCTGGCGGGCCGCCCGCCGCACCGCGCTGGACGTGGTGGCCCGCGGCGTCGCGCGGTCGGGCTGGGCGGATTCGCTGGTGCTGCGCGGCAGCATGCTCATGGCCGGTTGGTTCGGGGCGGCGGCACGGGAGCCGCACGACCTGGACTTCGTGGTGGTCCCGCAGGACTGGGGGATCGGGGAGCCGCGCACCGGGAAGCTGCTGGCCGCCGTCGCGGAGGCGGCCGAGCGGGCCGCCGACGAGCAGGGCGGGATGGTGATGGCCGCGGGTGCGGCGGTCTCCGAGGACATCTGGACGTACGAGCGGGTCCCCGGGCGGCGGCTGGTCCTGCCCTGGTCGGCCCCGGGGCTGCCCGGGGGCCAGGTCCAGCTGGACTTCGTCTTCAACGAGCGGCTCCCGGCGGCGCCGGAGCCGGCCGATGTCGCGGGGGTGCGGCTGCGGGCGGCCACACCGGAGCTGTCGCTGGCCTGGAAGCTGGTCTGGCTGGCCACGGACATGTACCCGCAGGGCAAGGACCTCTACGACGCGGTCCTGCTCGCGGAGCGCTGCACGGCTCCGTACGAGCTGGTCCACACGGTCTTCCGGGAGTCGGGCGAGTACTTCCCGCCGAAGGCGCCCTCGGACACCCCGCTGACCCTGGATGCCTTCGCCGAGGTCAAGTGGGCCGACTGGGACACCTTCCGGGCCGATTACCCGGGGATCTCCGGCTCCGCCGAGTCCTACGCCGAGCGGCTGCTGGCGGCGCTGGCGCCGACCTTCGCGGAGGGGGCGCGGTGAGCACGTGGCAGGAGTTCGGCATGGACAGCACGCACCTGCCGAACGAGCCGCTGGACGAGCGGACGCGTGCGGCCCGGCACCTGCCGAGGACGCTGCGACCGGTCGCCGGGGACGACGTACGGCAGCGGGCGGTCTTCGACCCGTCGCTGCGGCACAACTTCCAGGGGTACCGGGCCGGTGACCCGGTCTTCGACGACCCCGGGAGGACCGCCGTCTGGATGCGGGCGCGGCGGGCGGCGATGGACGCGGTCCTGCTGGCGGTCTCGGAGTCGCCGTGGGCGGACTCGCTGGTGCTGCGGGGCAGCGCGCTGATGGCCGACTGGTTCGGGGGGGCCGCCCGGGAGCCCGGCGACCTGGACTTCGTGGTGGTCCCCGAAACCTGGCGGATGGAGGACGGCCGGACCGGGCGGATGCTGGACGGCATCGCGGCGGCCGCGGACGGGCGGGCCGGGATCAAGGGCGCGGGGGCGATGTCCGAGGAGATCTGGACGTACGACCGGGTGCCGGGGCGGCGCATGGTGCTGCCGTGGTCCGTGCCCGGCCTGCCGGACGGGCAGGTCCAGCTGGACTTCGTCTTCAACGAGCGGCTCCCGGTCCCGCCGGAGCCGGTCGAACTCGCCTGCGGGGCGGTGGTCCTCGCCGCGACCGCGCCCCTGTCGCTGGCCTGGAAGGTGCTGTGGCTCATCAGCGACCGGCACCCGCAGGGCAAGGACCTGTACGACGCGGTCCTGCTGGCCGAACGGCACCGGCTGCCGAACGCGCTGCTCCAGGAGGTGTTCCGGCAGGCGGGCGAGGCTCCCCAGCCGAACCGGGACGTGGAGCTCCTCGACATCGTGCACATCGCCCCCGAGGGCTGTGTGGGCGCCGAGTGGGAGCACTTCGAGGCGGAGTACCCGGAGCTCGCCGCCCCCGGGGAGGAGGTGTTCCTGGCCCGGCTGGTGGAGGCCATGCGCCCGACCTTCTCGGACGGCGCCTGATCAGGCCGGCTCGACGCGGACCGCGCAGACCTTGAACTCCGGCATCCGGGAGACCGGGTCGAGGGCCGGGTTGGTCAGGGAGTTGGCGCGGCCCTCGCCCGGCCAGTGGAAGGGCATGAAGACCGTGTCCGCCCGGATGGCGTCCGTGATGCGGGCCGGGGCCACCGCGCGGCCGCGGCGGGAGGTCACCGCCAGCGGGCTGCCGTCGACCGCGCCGATCCGGGCGGCCAGGCGCGGGTGGAGTTCCACGAAGGGGCCGGGGGCGGCCGCGTTCAGCTCGTCCACCCGGCGGGTCTGGGCGCCGGACTGGTACTGGGCGACCACCCGGCCGGTGGTGAGCAGGAGCGGGTAGTCCGCGTCGGGGACCTCGGCGGCCTCGCGGTGGGAGACGGCCACGAAGCGGGCCCGGCCGTCGTCGGTGGCGAAGCGGTCCAGGAAGAGGCGCTCGGTCCCCCCGGAGCCCTCGGGGCAGGGCCAGAAGACGCCCTGCTCGGCCTCGATCCGGGCGTAGCTGATGCCCGAGTAGTCCGCCGGCCCGCCGGCCGAGGCGCGGCGCAGTTCCTCGAAGACCTCCTCCGGCGCGGTGGGGAAGCCCTTCTCGACGCCGAGGCGGGCGGCGAGTCCGTGCAGGACGTCGAGGTCGCTGCGGACCCCCGGCGGCGGGGTCAGGGCCCGGCGGCGGAGCAGGACGCGCCCCTCCAGGTTGGTGGTGGTGCCGGTCTCCTCCGCCCACTGGGTGACCGGGAGGACGACGTCCGCAAGGGCCGCCGTCTCGGAGAGGACGACGTCCGCGACCGCGAGGAAGTCCAGGGAGCGGATGCGGTCCTCGATGTGGGCGGCGCGGGGGGCCGAGACCACCGGGTTCGAGCCCATCAGGAGCAGGGCCTTCACGTCCGTGCCGAGGGCGTCGAGGAGTTCGTAGGCGCTGCGGCCCGGTCCGGGGAGGCTGTCGGGGTCCACGCCCCAGACCCCGGCCACGTGGGCGCGGGCCGCCGGGTCGGTGAGCTTGCGGTAGCCGGGGAGCTGGTCGGCCTTCTGGCCGTGCTCGCGGCCGCCCTGGCCGTTGCCCTGCCCGGTGAGGCAGCCGTAGCCGGACAGCGGGCGCCCGGCCCGGCCGGTGGCCAGGCACAGGTTGATCCAGGCGCCGACGGTGTCGGTGCCCTTGGACTGCTGCTCGGGCCCCCGGGCGGTGAGGACCATGGCGGATTCCGGGGCGCAGAACATCGCCACGGCCTCGCGGAGCCTGGGGACGGATATCCCGGTGATGCGTTCCACCAGCTCGGGCCAGTGGGCCATGGCGGCGGCCCGGGCCTCCTCCCAGCCGGAGGTGCGCTCGGCGATGAACTCCTCGTCGGTGCGGCCCTCGGCGACGATCAGGTGCAGCAGGCCGAGGGCGAGCGCGAGGTCGGTGCCGGGCCTCGGGGCGAGGTGCAGGTCGGCCTGTTCGGCGGTGCGGGTGCGGCGCGGGTCTATGACGATGAGGGTGCCGCCGTTCGCCTTGAGCTCCGTGAGGTAGCGCAGGGCGGGCGGCATGGTCTCGGCCAGGTTGGAGCCGACGAGGATCACGCAGCCGGTGCGCGGGATGTCCTCCAGCGGGAAGGGCAGCCCGCGGTCGAGCCCGAAGGCCCGCTGGTGGGCGGCGGCGGCCGAGGACATGCAGAAGCGGCCGTTGTAGTCGATCTGCGAGGTGCGCAGGGCGACGCGGGCGAACTTGCCGAGTGCGTAGGCCTTCTCGTTGGTGAGCCCGCCTCCGCCGAAGACCCCGACGGCGTCCGGCCCGTACGAGCGGCCCGTGCGGGCGAGGCCCTCGGCGACGGCGTCGAGGGCCTCCTCCCAGGTGGCCGGCTCCAGCTGCCCGGCGTGGGTGCGGACGAGCGGCTGGGTCAGGCGCACCCGGGAGGAGAGCACGGCGGGCGCGGTGCGGCCCTTGCCGCACAGCGCGCCCCGGTTGACGGGGAAGTCGGCGCGCTCCTCCACCGCCACGGTGGCGCCGCCCGGTGCGGGGCGGAGCCTCATCCCGCACTGCAGGGCGCAGTACGGGCAGTGCGTGTCGGTGGCGGAGTCGGCGGTGCGCATACCCTCCAGCGTGGGTCGGGGGTGTTACGCCGGCCGTCGCTGCGCGTTACAAGTCCGGGTGCTCCGCCTCAGCGCCGCCGGACGGCTGCGGTGAGGCCCGGCGCAGCGGTGGGCGGTCGACGAGCTCGACGTACACGATCCGGCCGTCGACGACATCGAGGTTCAGGAACCCGTTGCCCGGGTCGAGGGCGACCATGCGGTGACCGGGACCGTAGGGCGTGCCGGACGGATGCGGGTGGGTGAGGAAGCTCTGGCAGAAGTCGTCGCGGCAGCCGCACTCCTCGAGCAGGCGGAGGTCGTACGCGCAGAGGGCGAGCCAGGGCTCCCCTTCCTCCTCCAGCAGCCGAACGAGCTGTGCCGTCAGGTCGGGGAAGACGTCACGTACAAGGGGTCCGTCCTGTTCCACGGGCAGACCGTAGTGCGGCGCCCCGGCGGCGGCACGCGAATATCCGGCCGTCCCGCCCGGGGAGGCGCAGGGGCGGGTCACCGGCCCGTCAGGTGCTTCACCGTCATGCCCGCGGTCCAGCCTCCGTCGACCGCGAGTTCGGCGCCCGTCATGTATCCGGCAGCGTCCGAGAGCAGGAAGGCGACCGCCGCGGCGATCTCCTCGGGGAGGCCGACGCGGCCGAGCGGGGCGCCGGGGTAGTTGCCCTCGCCGGACCGGATGCCGATCGGGGCGGTCATCGGGGTCAGGGTCATGCCGGGGTGGACGGAGTTGACGCGGATCCGCGCCTCGGCGAGCTCCACCGCGCCGATCTTCGAGAGGCCGCGCACGCCCCACTTGGAGGCCCCGTACCCGGCGGTGAGCGCGAGGCCGGTCAGGCCGGCGGCGGAGGAGATGTTGACGACGGACCCGCCGCCGTTCGCGCGCAGCAGCGGGATCGCGGCCTTGATGCCGATGAACACGCCGACCAGGTTGATCTCGACGACCCGGCGGAAGTGCTCGACGCTCTCGTGCTCCAGAAGCCGGCCGGTGGAGATGCCCGCGTTGTTCACCAGGCCGTCGAGGTGCCCGAACTCTGCGAGCGCGTACTCCAGTGCCGCCTGCCAGTCGGGCTCGCTGGTCACGTCGTGCCGGACGAAGCGCGCCGCGCCGCCGAGCTTCGCGGCCGTCTCCGCGCCCTCCGCCTCCAGGACGTCGGTGATCAGCACCTTGCCGCCGCCGTCCACGACGGCCTGCGCCGCGGCGGCGCCCAGGCCGCGGGCTCCACCGGTGATGACGACGACCTTGCCGCTCAGATCCACAACAGTCACGGTTCCACACCCCTGACGCTCGTACGGACTGACCGGCATATGACTAATCGGCATATCCGGCGCGGCGTCAGTGTGCCAGAGCGGCGAGCGCCTGCGACACCCCCTGCTCCTTCGGTCCCATGAAGTGCGGGGCGGGCTTGAAGGTCGCGTCCAGCGCCGCCTTGCCCGCCGCGAAGACCTCGCGCGTCTCGCCGTAGTACCAGGTGGCGTCGTGCACGTCGGCCACCCCGACGCCGTACGAGTCCAGGCCCGCGGCCTGGCACAGGGCGACGGCCCGGCGGATGTGGAAGCCCTGGGTGACCAGCACGGCCCGCTGCACGCCGAAGATCTCCTTGGCCCGCACGCAGGAGTCCCAGGTGTCGAAGCCGGCGTAGTCGCTGACGATCTGCGTGTCCGGCACCCCCTGGCCGGTGAGGTACGTCCGCATCGCGTTCGGCTCGTCGTACTCGGTGCGGCTGTTGTCCCCGGTGACCAGGACGACCTTGACCTTGCCGGTGCGGTACAGCTCGGCGGCGGCGTCGAGCCGGTCGGCCAGGTAGGGGGTGGGCCGCCCCCGCCACAGGCCCGCGCCGAACACCACGGCCACCTCGGCGGCGGGCGCGTCGGCCGTGGTCCGCAGCCGGTCGGCGGCCACCGCGTGCATCCACGCCGAGGGCAGCAGGGCCAGCACGCAGCCCGCCATGACGGTCTGCACCGCCAGCCGCCGGGTCCGTACGCTGCGCAGCGTCGCCACCGCCCGGCTCCACTCGACTCTCGGCAGGCGCGGTCGGCGCATCATCCATCCCCTGGTGTCTCGGCTGCTCGTCCGCTGGTCAGGACGCGTGCGGGGGCCGCGCGGTTCACCCGGCCGCGCATTTCCGGGCGGCCACGGCGCGCGCCGGAACCGGCACGGCACCGGCTCGGCACCGGCTCGGCACCGGCTCGGCACCGGCTCCGACAACCGGTCCGGCCGCTCTGTGAGCACCCGGCAAACACCCGTCATCCCCGCGCAACGCACCGGCAACCTCGGGCGCGGAGGATCGGTTCATGACGGAGCCGGTGCACCCTCCCGACTTTCCCGCCCTCCCCTTCGACAGTACGGCCGAGCTCCTCGGCCGCATCACCCTCCAGCTGGGCACCCAGCTCAGCGGCCTGCGCCGACCCGGAGTCCGCCCATGCAGCCCACCCTCGTCGCCGTGGCCCACGGCAGCCGTGACCCGCGCGCCCTGCACACCGCCCTCGCCCTCCTCGAACGGGTCCGCGAGCTCCGCCCCCGGCTCGACGTCCGGCTCGGCCACGTCGAGCTGAATGCGCCGCTGCTCGACGACACCCTGAGCGGGCTGTCCGGCTCGGCGGTGCTCGTCCCGCTGCTGCTCGGCCGCGGGTACCACGTCAAGCGTGACCTCCCCGCGGCCGCCGCCCGGGCCGGCCATCTGCTCACCCGCGTCGCCGCCCCGCTGGGCCCGCACCCGCTGCTCGTCGAGGCCCTGTACGAGCGGCTCATGGAGACCGGCTGGACCCCGGCCCCCGGCTCGGCCGTCGTGCTCGCGGCCGCCGGTTCCCGCGACCCCGACTCGGCGGCCGACACCCGCCGCACCGCCGCCCTGCTCTCCGAACGCCTCGGCGGCGTCCCGGTGACCCCCGCCTACGCCTCCGCCTCCGCACCGAGCGCCCCCGAGGCCGTCCGGGCCCTGGCCGCGCGCGGTCACCACCGGATCGCCGTGGCCTCGTACTTCGCCGCTCCCGGCCGGTTCGCCGGTCAGACCGCCGCGGCGGCGCCCGGCCCCGCCGCCGCACCGCTGGGTGACCACCCGGCCCTGGCCAGGCTGTTGCTGCACCGCTACGACGAGGCCCGCGCCCTGCCGCTCGACCGGGTACGGCCGGAACTCGTCTCCGCCTGATCCCGGTTTGTCAGAGGTTCCGGTTACCGTCTCTTCATGGAAGGCACCACGCACGCCCTCACCGACGACCACCGCGGCCTCTACGACGCGGCCGACATCGAGCGCTGGGCCGCCGAGCCCGACAAACGGCCCGGCCGGACCGCCTTCCAGCGCGACCGCGCCCGTGTCCTGCACTCCGCCGCGCTGCGCCGTCTCTCCGGGAAGACCCAGGTCGTCACCCCCGGCAGCCGTTCGTACGACTGGGACGCGAGCCCCCGTACCCGCCTGACCCACTCGCTGGAGTGCGCCCAGGTCGGGCGGGAGCTCGGCGCCGCCCTCGGCTGCGACCCCGACCTCGTCGAAGCCGCCTGCCTCTCCCACGACATGGGCCACCCGCCCTTCGGCCACAACGGCGAGGAGGCGCTCAACGAGTTCGCCAAGGACTGCGGGGGCTTCGAGGGCAACGCCCAGTCGCTGCGCCTGCTGACCCGCCTGGAGCCCAAGCGGTTCGTCCCCGACCCGGCGGGCGGCGAACCTGTCAGCGTCGGCCTCAACCTCACCCGGGCCTGCCTGGACGCCGCCACCAAATACCCGTGGGCGCGCGGGGACCACCCCACCGACCCCGGCTCGGTGAAGTTCGGCGCGTACGAGGACGACCTGCCGGTCTTCGCCTGGCTGCGCCGCGGCGCGCCCGCCGACCGCAAGTGCTTCGAGGCCCAGGTCATGGACTGGGCGGACGATGTCGCGTACTCCGTCCACGACTTCGAGGACGGCCTGCACGCGGGCCACGTCGACCCCAACCTCCTCTTCGCCGAGCCCGAGCGCGCGGCGATCTGGCAGGTGGCCATCGGCCGCTACGTCCCCGCCGACACCGAGCCCGAGGAGCTGCGGGCCGCCCTCGACCGGCTGATGGAGGAGGAGTGGTGGCCGCACGGGTACGACGGTTCGGCCGTCGCCCAGGCCCGGCTCAAGGACGCCACGAGCCAGCTGATCGGCCGCTTCTGCCTGGCGGCCGAGGGGGCCACCCGCGAGGCGTACGGCTCCGGACGCCTCACCCGGTACGGTGCCGAACTGGTGATCCCGCGCGAGGCGCGCAACGAGTGCGCGGTGCTCAAGGCGGTCGCCGACCTGTACGTCATGCAGCGCGACGAGCAGGAACGAATCCGCGCCGACCAGCGCATCGTCCTGGCCGAACTCGCCGAGGCGCTCAGCGCCCGCGCCCCCGAGGGGCTCGACCCGCAGTTCCGGGCGATCTTCGACGCGGCCCCGGACGACCGGGCCAGGAAAAGGGCGGTCATCGACCAGATCGCGTGCCTCACCGACGCATCCGCCCGTTCCCTTCACGCACGCCTCACCCGGCACGGCCGACGCGCCGAAAGGTGAGCCGATCGAGCCACTCCCCCTTCACGCGGCAGGCTCGGTGCGGGACGCTCGCATGTGGTCGCATGTGGCGGAGAGGTTATGAGGAGGCATCAGGTGGTCGACGCACACCGGACATTCGTCATCGTCGGCGCAGGGCTCGCCGGGGCAAAGGCGGCCGAAACGCTGAGGTCCGAGGGGTTCACGGGGCGGGTGATCCTGATCGGCGACGAGCGCGACCATCCCTACGAACGCCCCCCGCTGTCCAAGGGCTACCTGACGGGCAAGGACGACCGGGAGAGCGTTTTCGTCCACGAGGCGTCCTGGTACGCGGCCTCCGACATCGAGCTGCACCTCGGCCAGCCGGCGGTCCACCTCGACCGGGACGCCAAGAAGGTGGTCCTCGGCGACGGCACGGTCCTGCACTACGACAAGCTGCTGCTGGCCACCGGCGCCGAGCCGCGCCGCCTGGACGTCCCCGGCACCGGCCTGGCCGGGGTGCACCACCTGCGGCGCCTCGCGCACGCCGAACGGCTCAAGGGCGTACTCGCCGGGCTCGGCCGGGACAACGGCCACCTGCTCATCGCGGGCGCCGGGTGGATCGGCCTGGAGGTGGCCGCCGCGGCCCGCGGCTACGGCGCCGAGGTCACCGTCGTCGAGCCGGAGGCCACCCCGCTGCACGCGGTCCTCGGCCCGGAGATCGGCCGGCTCTTCGCGGACCTGCACGCCGATCACGGGGTGCGCTTCCACTTCGGGGCGCGGCTGACCGAGGTCGTGGGCCAGGACGGCATGGTGCTGGCCGCCCGCACGGACGACGGGGAGGAGCACCCGGCGCACGCGGTGCTCGCCGCGATCGGGGCCGCGCCGCGGACCGCGCTCGCCGAGACCGCGGGGCTGGCCCTGGTCGACCGGGAGCATGGCGGCGGGATCGCGGTGGATGCGTCCCTGCGCACCTCCGATCCGGACATCTACGCCGTCGGGGACGTGGCCGCCGCCCACCACCCGGTGCTCGGGACCCGGCTGCGGGTCGAGCACTGGGCCAACGCGCTGAACGGCGGTCCGGCCGCGGCGCGGGCGATGCTGGGGCAGGAGGTCGGCTACGACCGGGTGCCGTACTTCTTCTCCGACCAGTACGACGTGGGCCTGGAGTACTCGGGCTACGCGCCGCCCGGCGGTTACGACCAGGTGCTGATCCGCGGGGACGTGGGCAAGCGGGAGTTCATCGCCTTCTGGCTGTCGGAGGGGCGGGTGCTGGCCGGAATGAATGTGAACGTGTGGGACGTCACCGCGCACATCCAGGCCCTGATCAGGTCAAAGACACCGGTCGGCCGCGAGGCGCTGGCGGACCCGTCCGTTCCGCTGGAGTCCCTGGTGCAGGCCGAGGGGGCCTGACCGGATTGTCGTCGCCCGGCCGTAGACTTCACGGGTGGCAGGACGGATCAACGACGACGACGTGAAGGCGGTACGGGACGCGGTCCCGATCGACGCCGTGGTCTCCGAGTACCTCCAGCTGCGCAACGCGGGCGGCGGCAACCTCAAGGGCCTGTGCCCCTTCCACGACGAGAAGTCCCCTTCCTTCCAGGTCAGCCCCAGCAAGGGGCTCTACCACTGCTTCGGCTGCCAGGCGGGCGGGGACACCCTCGACTTCGTCATGAAGATCGACCACCTCTCCTTCTCGGAGGCGGTCGAGCGCCTGGCCGGCCTGGCCGGCATCACCCTGCGGTACGAGGAGGGCGGCTACACCGCCGGCACCAGCGGCCGCGGTGACCGCATCCGGCTGGTCGAGGCACACAGGGCCGCCGCGCAGTTCTACGTCGACCAGCTGGGCGGCCCCGAGGCCGAGATCGGCCGCAAGTTCCTGGCGGAGCGCGGCTTCGACCAGGCCGCGGCCGCGCACTTCAGCGTGGGCTACAGCCCGGCCGGATGGGACCACCTGACCCGCTTCCTGCGCGGCAAGGGCTTCAGCGACAAGGAGCTGATCACCTCCGGGCTCGCCCAGGACAGCCGCAGCGGCAAGCCCATCGACCGCTTCCGCGGCCGGCTGATGTGGCCGATCCGCGACATCAGCGGCGAGGTGGTCGGCTTCGGCGCGCGCAAGCTGCGCGACGACGACAACGGGCCGAAGTACCTGAACACGCCCGAGACCGCCATCTACAAGAAGTCCCAGGTGCTGTACGGCATCGACCTGGCGAAGAAGGAGATCGCGAAGACCTCCCGGGCCGTGGTCGTCGAGGGCTACACGGACGTGATGGCCTGCCACATGGCCGGGGTCACCACCGCGATCGCCACCTGTGGCACGGCCTTCGGCGGGGACCACATCAAGATCCTGCGCCGGCTGCTGATGGACAACGCCACCGCCGAGGTGATCTTCACCTTCGACGGCGACGCGGCGGGCCAGAAGGCGGCGCTGCGGGCCTTCGAGGACGACCAGAAGTTCGCCGCGGAGACCTCGATCACCATCGCCCCCGGCGGGATGGACCCCTGCGACCTGCGCCTCGCGCAGGGCGACGCGGCCGTGGCCGGCCTGGTGGAGGCCCGTACCCCGCTGTTCGAGTTCGCCCTGCGGCACATCGTGGCCCGGCACAACCTGGAGAACCCGGCGGGCCGCGCGGCCGCGCTGGACGAGGCCGCGCCCGTCGTCGCCAACATCAAGAACATCGCGATCCAGCACGAGTCGGCGGTCCAGCTGGCCGGAATGCTGGGCATCCGCGACGAGCAGTTCGTGGTCAAGCGGGTCGCGCAGCTGGCGCGCTGGGCCCGCGAGCGCGGCCAGGGAGACGGCCCCCAGGGCGGCCGCCCCGGCGGCAGCCAGCAGCGGGGCCGCCAGTCCTACGAGGCCACCCCCGCGCCCGCCGCCCAGCCGGCCGGCGGCCCCGCGCTGAACCTGCGCAGCCCGGCCCACCGCACCGAGCGTGAGCTGCTGAAGCTCGCGCTGCAGCGGCCGGCCCTGGTCTCCCCGGCCTTCGACGCGTACGGGATGGACGAGTTCACCGCCCCGCCCTACGCGGCCGTGCGCCAGGCGATCCTGGACGCGGGCGGCGCCGCGCTCGGCACGGAGGACTACCTGGCCCGCGTCCGCGGGGCCGCCCCGAACGACACCGTGCGCGCGCTCGTCACGGAGCTGGCGGTCGAGGCCATCCACGCGAAGACGGTGGACGAGATCTACGCGGGGGTCCAGCTGGTCCAGGTGCGGCTGCGCGCCGTCGACCGCCGGGTCCACGAGATCCAGGGCACGCTGTCGCGGCTGGGCCCGCAGGCCCCGCCGGAGCAACTGGCCGCCGTGCAGGAGGAGCTGTGGGTGCTCCAGCAGTACGGCCAGCGGCTGCGCAACCGCGGCGCCGAGGGCCTGTAGCCCGCGGTCGGCGGTGAGCGGGGCTGCGGTGAGCCGTCGGCCGTGAGCCGTCAGCGGCGCCGAAACCAGTCGCCGCCGGGTATCTCGGTGCCCGATTCCCGCAGGTCCCGGGCGATCAGCGGGGACGCCAGATAGACCCAGGCGCGGACGGTGGTGCCGTCGGGGCGCAGGGCCGGGCGGGCGATCCGGTCGTAGATGTTCCCCGGGCGGCCCGGGCCGCCGTACTCCTCCAGCTGGTCCAGTGCGGCCAGCAGTTTCCCGTACGCGCCCGGCGCCGCCGTGATCAGTTCGCCGACGATCGCCGTGCCGGGGCGGTGGACCGCGTAGGGGTATCCGGGGCCGTCGTAGAGCGCCGTGTCCGGGAGGGTGGCCGGTTCCTCCGAGGCGGTGCGGCCGCGCAGGAAGAGGTCGTGGTTGACCTCGCCCGGGCGCAGGGTCCCGTAGACGAAGAACGGGAGCGGATCGCTCGGGTCCGGTAGCCGTTCGACCGGTGTCACGGGGCCCTCCCTGGGATGCGGCTCGGCGCTGCGCGGGCCTGGCCGGGCGTCCCGGCGCTCCCGCGTCCCACCACGGTACGCACCCTTGCGCCGCGGTCTCCGGACGCCCTCGCGGTCACCCGGACGGCGCGAGCCGCCCCGATGGCCGCAAAACTCCTTTGACCTGCGCAGACAGCCTGTGTGCGGGGCGATGACAGGCATACCTGACGGAACATCAGCAGGCGCGCGGCGGGCGGGCCGGGTTTCCTCGGAAACACGAGCCCATGTCTCCAGGAGAGTCCTCATGCGCCGACGTACCGCACATGTGCTGACCGCGACCGCGCTGACCGCCGCCGCGTTCACCGGGCCGGTCGCCGGCGCGGTCGCCGCCGCGGACCTCGGCATGGTGGGCTTCGCGCCCGGGGACTTCGCACCGCTGGAGGTGTGGCCCAAGTCCGCGGCGCCCGGCACCACGGTCACCGTGAACACCACCGCGTGCGGCAGCGGCAGCCACGCCGACGGCGATGCCAGCACGGTGGGCGGCGGCCGGTTCAAGCTGGTCCCGGGCACCCACAAGGAGGTGGTCGTGGGGCAGTTCAAGGTCGCCCACGGCACCCGCGCCGGCACCTACGGCATCGGCGCGACCTGCGCGAACGGCAAGTTCGCCACCGGGAACCTGGTCGTCGGCGAGCGCGGCCCGCAGGGGCACGTCAACACCGGGGTGGGCGGTGGCACGACCACCACCACCGACCCCGCCAAGATCGCGGCGGGAGCGGCCGTACTGGCCGCTGCCGCCGTCGGCGGTACCTGGCTCCTGCGTCGCCGGGCGAGCGGCACGCGAAGCTGACGGACGCCCACCGCGGCTCCGGCGGAGGTCCGACCGGTAC
>NZ_JBSGXU010000116.1:0-25776 GCF_053610205.1 Streptomyces sp. NPDC054932
GGACCCCGGACAGGGGCCGGGGCCCCGCACCCCGGTCGCCCGGGGTGCGGGGCGCCTCAGACGAGGCTGGTCAGGAGCTCCGCGAAGACCTGCGGCCGGCTGAAGTAGCCGACGTGTGAGGCCGCGAGGGTGTGGACGTCGAAGGGATGGTGTGGGGTCAACGCGTCCGCCGCGCGAATCATGTGGTCCTGGACCGCCAGGGGAAGGCTCCGGTCGGCGGAGAGCCGGACGTAGGTGTGCGGCACCCGCCCCCACGCGTCGGCCCGGACCAACGCACCCGGCTCCATCGCAGAGTAGGTCTCGTCCGGGTCCAGGGAGTCGAGCAGCAGCCGGAACTGGTGGTCGGTCGAGTCGGCCATGACAGCGGCTTTCAACGCGGCGAACACGTCCGGATCGGCGTGTGCGGCCCGCCAGTTCAGCCGGACCACGCCCGGATCGCGCACGCCCGGCACAGCGATCCGGGCCACTGCGGCGTCCAGCAGGTTGTCGTCGACCACGTCCCACGCCTCGTCGAGCATGCCCGGATCGCTGAGGCAGAGCGCCGAGAGGTAGACCACGCGGTCGAGCAGCTCCGGTGCGGCGTTGGCGACGGCGCTGATCGTCAGACCGCCGAGGCTGTTGCCGACCAGGACGATCCGCCCTGACGCCGCGAGCCGTCGCAGGGTGTCCAGCACGTGGCGCACGTTGTCCTTCAACGTGACACCGCGCAGCGCGGAGGGCGCGGCGGCGAGTGCCGTGACGTCCTGGGGTTGCCGGTAGTAGGCGGCAGGGGTATCGGCGAGGTCGCCGTGACCGGGCAGGTCGACGGCGAGCGAACGGTAGCCGAGCAAGGCCAGCTCGTTCTGCAACGGGCCCCAGGCCCGGGCGTTGCTGGAGCCGCCATGAACCAATACGAAAGTGGGGCGCGAGTCTGCGCGCATGGTGAAGATCCTCGTCATCCTGAGGTGAACGGTGAACGCTGAACGTGGGACCCGGTGTCGGCGACGGCCGACACCACGGTCAGCGCGTCGACCGGGTACGCAGGGCCTGCCAGTTGTGGATGACGGAACACATGCAGCCGACCGTAACAGTCGCCTCCGCACCGCGCACGGCTCTTTCACGTCTCGTCAGCAGGCACGGCGAGGCAGCAGGGGTGACCGCCCGCCCGACCCTCGCGCGGTAGGTCTACAAGCACCGCAACGTGGTGGAACGGTGCTTCGACCGCTTGAAGCAGTGGCGTGGCATCGCCACCCGGTACGACAAGACCGCCCAGTCCTACCAAGCAGCCGTCACCCTCGCATCGCTCCTGATGTGGGCGTGACCGCGAAATCCTGCGCCGGATCTCTGCCGCCGGCGGACTGTATGCCCCGTGGCCGACCGGTTCGGCCGACGCGCTGCGCGGGACGGCATGTCCTGCGCGCCCAGGAGCCGGCCGGCGCGGATACCTCTACAGGTGTTCGGCCCCAGGGGTGGCGGCCGGCTCGCGGGAGTGGCGGGGTGTCGCGTGGGTGCCAGGTGGGCTGCGGCGTGCCCGTACCGCGGCCCACGCGGCGGCGGCAGCCACGGGGACTGCCAGGGCGGCCCAGGTCAGAGGGTTGGCCAGGAGGGCGTGCGGGAGCTGCTGGCTCAGGACGAAGATCCCCATGACGACCACGAACCAGCCGAACGCCTTGCGCAGGGTGTCCTGGGGGATGCGGCCGGTGAAGCGGCTGCCGATCAGGCTGCCGGCGACCGCGGCTGCGGTCACCATCAGTGCGAGGCTCCAGTCGATCTGGACGCCGGACAGGTGGCCGGCGAGTCCGGAGAAGGATTTCATGGCGATGACCAGCAGGGAGGTGCCGACGGCGACGCTCATGGGGAGGCCGCCGAGCAGGGCGAGGGCGGGGACGACGAGGAATCCGCCGCCGGAGCCGACCAGGCCGGTGACCGCGCCGACGACGAGTCCCTCGGCGATCACGTACGTGACGGGCTGCTCGGTGTGGGCGGGCCCGGCCGCCTTCGGTTCGCCGGACTTGCGGAGCATGGCGGCGGCGGTGGCCAACATCATCAGCGCGAATGCCACGAGCAGGACGGTGCCCGGCAGGTGCTCGGCCAGGCGTCCGCCGCCGTAGGCACCGACCATGCTGACCGTGCCGAAGAGCAGTCCGGTGCGCCAGCGGACCCGGCCCGCGCGGGCGTGGGGGACGAGCCCGACGGCGCTGGTGACGCCGACGACGAACAGCGAGGTGGCGATGGCCTCCTTGGTGTCCATTCCGGCGAGGTAGACCAGGATCGGCACGGTCAGGATGGACCCGCCGCCGCCGAGGATGCCCAGGCTGATGCCGATCAGGACCGAGGCCGCCAGGACGAGGGTGATCACGCTCGTTCCCGCAGGGGGGCGAGGACGGTGCGGATGTCGGTGCGCGGGCCGCGGTTGTAGGGCAGCTTCGACAACAGCATGCCCATCGCGCACGTATTGCTGAGCGCGGCGAAGGTCAGCCCGGCGCCGAAGGCGGTGCCGATCAGGTGCGCCCCGGGCACGAACACACCGACGACGCCGGTGACCAGTACGACGGATCCGGCGATCAGTCGGACCTGGCGCTCCAGGTCCCAGCGGGCCTCACCCCGGTTGACCGGGGCTCCGGCGGCCTCCCAGGCCATCATGCCGCCGTCCAGGACCGGCAGGTCGGGCAGCCCGGCCTCGGCAAGTGCCTGTTCGGCCTGGGCGGCGCGGGCGCCGGAGCGGCAGACGAGGACCACGTCCTCGTCGAGGTGGGTCAGCAACTCGGCGCGGTGCTCGCGCAGCGTGTCGAGGGGGACGTTGCAGGAGCCGGGGATGTGGGAGGTGCGGAACTCGCCCGGGGTGCGTACGTCCAGCACGCGCGGTCCGGTGCCCTCCGCCAGCAGGCCCGCGAGGGCGGCAGGGGTGAGGGCGGCGGTGAGGGTGGGGTTGTCGTGGGCCATGAAGGGGTGCTCCATCAGCAGGAAGGGCGGGCGGGCGCCCGCGTGTTTGGGCAGGGGCCGGCGGCCCCGGCGCCCGGCCAGGGCGGACGGGGGCGTTCCGGGACGGCCGGCGGTTCGTGGGGCAGGGCTCAGACGGCGGCGGGCGGGTTCAGCAGTGCCCAGGCGGCGTATCCGCCGAGGACGTCGGAGACGTCGGTGAAGCCGTGGTGGCGCAGCAGGCTGGCGGCGGTGGAGGAGCGGTGGCCGCCCGCGCAGTGCAGGACCAGCGGCCGGCGGGCCGGGATCTCGTCCAGGCGGTGCGCCAGCTCGCCCAGGGAGATGTGCAGCGCACCGTCGATGAAGCCGTTCTCGCCGCGTTCACCGCAGTTGCGGACGTCGATGACCAGGGGCGGCCGGTCGCCCGCGAGCGCGGTGCGCAGCTGGGCGGCGGTCAGCCGGCTGGCCGGGGTGACCTCCTCGGCCAGCGCGGTCAGGGCGTCGTCGGGGCCGCGCAGGTAGCCGGCGACGCGGTCGAAACCGATGCGCGCCAGACGGGTGACGACCTCCTCCTCGCGGTTCTGCGGGGCGACGACCAGCAGCTCCGTCCCGGGGTCCAGCACGGTGCCGGCCTGCTCGGCGAACCGGCCGTCGGCGGGCACGTTCACCGAGCCGCGCAGATGTCCGGCCGCGAACTCCTGCGGGTCGCGGGCGTCGACGACGACCGCGCCGGCCTCGCGGCGCTCGGCGAACTCGGCCGCGGTCAGCGGGCGGGGCGCCGCGGCCGGGTCGTACAGCCCGCGCTCACGCCGGTTGAGGTCGGCATCGTAGGCGAAGTAGCCGGGAGCCGCGGACTGCCCGGTGGTGACCAGGGCGACGAACTCGGCCTCGCTCATCGGCGCACAGGCGTAGTTCGTAGCCCGCTGTTCGCCGATCGTGGACTGCTTGTCCGTGGAGATGTTCTTGCCGCAGGAAGAACCCGCGCCGTGCGCGGGGAAGACCCTCACCTCATCAGGCAGGCCCATCAGCTTGTTCTGCACGCTGTCGTGCAGCATCGCGCCGAGCTCGTCGGCCGTCACACCGACCGAGGCGAGCAGGTCGGGCCGGCCCACATCTCCGATGAACAGCGCGTCCCCGGTCAGCACCCCGTACGGAACGCGGTCCCCGCCGTTCTCGTACACCAGCACGCTGATCGACTCCGGAGTGTGCCCCCGCGTCTCCATGATCTCCAGGGTCGTACCGCCCAGGCTGATCGTCTCGCCGTCGAGGAGCTTGCGGATCGCGTACTCCGTCTCGGCCCGTCGGCCGTAGCCGATCCATGCCCCGGTACGCGCCGCCATCTCCAGGTGGCCCGCGACGAAGTCGGCGTGGAAGTGGGTGTTGATGACGCCGACCACCCGGAACCCGCGGGCCTCGGCGTCGGCGAGGTACTCCGATATGTTCCGGCGCGGGTCCACGACCACAGCGTGGCCCGTCGACTCGTCCGCGATCATGTAGGACGCCTGGGAAAGACAGTCGAGGTAGTACTGGGCGAAGAACACGAGAGACCTCCAGCAGAAGCGAGAACATACCCACCCGGGTATGCGGGACGGCACAGTGCGGCGCAGGCCGGCAGGCGGAGAGGGAGAAGTCCGGAACCTTCAGAGGGTGGAGGGGTGGGCGGGCGAGCCGACCCCGAAGGGCGCTCGGCGCACATCGGGTCCAGATACCCCCTGGGGTATTACATTCTCGACGGTAGGAGTGCTTCCGCGCCCTGTCAAATACCCCCATGGGTATCCTGGTCCGCGGGGATGAGGGGCGGGCGGCCGACGGCACGGGTCGCCGGTGTTCTTCGCGGCTGCGGACCCTCACCCGCCAGATACCCCCTGGGGTACTATCGGAAGGCAGCGCACACATCCAGGAGGCACCGGTGAAAGTCGACGACGACGCAGTCAACGCGGTCCTCAACCGCCTGCGCCGCGCCCAGGGGCAGCTCGCGGGCGTCATCGCCATGATCGAAGCCGGACGCGACTGCAAGGACGTCGTCACCCAGCTCGCCGCCGTCTCCAAGGCCCTGGACCGCGCCGGCTTCAAGATCGTGGCCAGCGGTATGCGTCAGTGCATGGCCAACGCCGACGAGAACCAGGCCCCCATGACCGAGGAAGAACTCGAAAAGCTCTTCCTCGCCCTCGCCTGACATCCCGCAGCCAAGACGGCCCGGCCCCTTCCAAGGAGCCGGGCCATGGTCGTTCAGCCCGTGACCCGGGGCCACAAAGGTCCATCCATCCCGGCGCCCCGGTCCTCGTCGCCGTCATCTGGGCGACTCCCCGTTCACCGGCCTGGCGGACAACCGGCCGCAGAACAAGGTTCAGGAGGACCCGGTGTGGAGCGCGCTCACCTACAACAACCTGGGGCTCGGCCCCGCGCAGGCCGCCCCCCGGTCCGGCCGCCGCCGCCCGCCCCGGCCGCGCACGCCCGGGCGGTGACTGCCTCGGCCGCTCCCGGTGGTTCCCGCACCCCCGAGCGCCCGGCCGTTGCCGCGGGAGGCCGCTCGGCCCGGAGGCGGCCAGTCGCCCGGCCGGGCTGCGCCGTCGGCCTGGTTCGGCCGGCGCTCGCTCACCTCGACCGAAAGGCGAACCTGACCGGGACCGAGAACATCTACACCGCCGACGTGGTTGCCCTGACCCTGGCGGCGACGTCCTGCTGATCGAGCGCGGCCGGCCGCCCTTCCAAGGGGCCTGGGCGCTGCCGGGAGGCCATGTCGACGCCGGAGAATCGCCGTTCGTGGCCGCCGCCCGCGAGCCGGCCGAGGAGACCGGTGTTCACGTGCCCGTCGGCAACCTCCACCAGATCGGCGTCTGGGACCAGGTCGCCGCGACCCGCGCGGCACGTACGTCACCTTCGCGTACATGGTCATCGGCCTCGACGGCAGCCGGCCATCGCCGGGGACGACGCCGCACCGCCCGCTGGTGGCCCGTGAAGGATCTGCCGGAGCGCCTGGCGTTCGACCACTCCGACATCATCAGTGCGGCCGTGGCACCCAACTCCTGAGGGGGCGCCGGATACCCGGGTGCCGCGCACAGCTCCTCCAGGCCGTTCTCGGCACCCCGCCGTTCTCGGCATCGAGACCCCGGCCCGCACCGGCTCACCGTGCCGTGCCTCCGCACGGCCGTCGGCACGAACTGTGAAAAGCACATGTGGTTCCACCAGGGCGTATGTCATCCTCGGGTCCCGTGTCAGCACGTAACCGCCGCCTGCCTCGGGACCTGTCGTGGCCGCTCTCGCCGACAGACATCCGCACTGCCCTTGGTACGGGAGAGACGATCGCCGTCGACCTGCGGTTCGACGACCGCACTTGGAGTGACGGCACCTTGCTGCACGTCGAGTGGATACCGCCGCTCTCTTCCAACTACGGCACGGGCATCGATCCCGGTCTGTGGAACACCGTACGGATCCACATCGCCCCGATCGCGGACATCCGACGGGGCATCGCCCGCCTGGCCCTGCTCCGGCACGCGCTTCCCGAACTCGCGGCCTGGACCTACGCCGCCCGGTCTGCGCCCGAGGGCTGGGCCCTGAGCAGCCACAGCCGCTCCTGGCGGTTCGAGGACCGCTCCATCGCCCATCGCGACGACCACGAGCCGTACCGCTGAGCACCACACACTTCGACGAACGGTGCCGAAGCAGAGGGGAGTCGGTCCGTCGAGAAACCGTCTGGGAGCGGTGTCGGCTCCGCGCAGGGTGGTCTCGCCCCCGTTCCCGGGCGCGATGCGCCCGGGGCGAAGCCGGGAGCCGGAACCGGGCAGTGAAGGGGATGGTGGACGGTGCGGGTGGGGCGGGCGAGGGAGCTGATCGGCCGGGCGGTGACGGACGCGGTGCGTTCCGGGTTCGCGGCCTGGTTCAACGACATGGGCTACGCGACGCATCCGGACCCGCCTCCAGCGTTCCGGGCCGGGCGCGAGCGCGCCGCAGGCCATGACGCCTCCCGCGTTCCCGAGGTGCCCGCGGCCCGGGTGGAGTCCACCGTCACCGACGGCGAGCCGGGCATCGTCTTCTCCTTCAAGGTCGAGTACGGCGACGAGCCGCTGGTCCAGCTGTCCGTACCCCGTACGTGGGCCCGGCAGGTCGCCGGCGGCGGGTGGGCGGCCGTGGACGCCGGCCGGTGGTCGACGTCCTGGAATGGGACGGCAGCGTCACGCCTGCCCGCCCCGTACGGGTGAGGACCGCGCTGATCCGGGCCGACTACGACGCCCGGATGCACGGCTGGCGCGCCCACGCCGACACCCGCACCTGCCGTGTCGCCTGGACCGGCCAGGGCACCGCGTCGCTCGTCCTGCCCTGGGACGAACCCTCCAACGCGTGACCACACCTGCACGGTCGGCGCGCCTTCGCGCGTACCGTGCCGCGAGCCGCGCTCACACCGGACGATTCCGAGAGGGCGCGTTCCAGCACGGCAGGGCTCTTGACGAGGGTGGGGCGGGATACGGGCGCCGGGTCACCCACCCGCCACACCCAGCACGACCCGGGCACCCCCGCGTGTGACAGTCCAGATGGGAAGACCGGACGACGGGTTGCCCCACGCAAGCAGGGCCCGGCCGCCCGGTAGCCACACCGGCCGGGCCCTGCGCCACACAGCACAGGCACACGGACGAAGGCCCCGGGGGTCACGACGTCCCGGGGCCTTCTTCACTTCGCTGACCTCCCGGCTCAACGACGAGCGGGGCGGTGTGTCACGCCCAGTCCATGCCCGGCTTCGCGAGGGCGGCGAGTCGGTCGGCGGTGAGCCTGGCCCGGTGGCTGATGGTTGCGGTCCGATAGGTGCCGGTGCGCGCCCCGCTGGACGGGCTGTCCTCCAGCCGTGCCTCCAGGCCGGGGAAGTCGCGCGCCCGTCCGCCCTCGGTGTCGTTCCTGGACTGGCACGGTGACGGACGCGGCTGCCAACGCCACGACTGCACCCCTTCCCCGGCCGTCCGACCTGATCAGTCGCCGGGGGCGCGTGCGTCGTTCCGGCCGGGGGCGAGGATCGGCAAAAGGGCCTCGGCGGCGTCGCACATGGTGCCGGGCGGCGCGGGCCCGGCGAGATCCGAAAGGGAACGGCCTAGACGGGGCGGGCGGCTTTGAGGAGCCGTTGGGGCAGGTAGGGGGACTCGACGCGGATGTCCCATCCCCGGCGTCGGGCGTGGCAGGCCAAGGCCAGGACGTTGAGGTCGATCGCGACGTCGAGGGTGTCGGCGCGGTCGGCGACCTGGTAGTGGTCGCGGTGGGCTTCGAGGGCATCGGCCAAGGCCAGGTTGAAGCTCTCCTCGTCGCCCTCCACGAGCTGCGACAGCAGTACGGCGGGCGGTGGGAAGAAGCCCCACTCCATGGCCTGCTCGGCCCCACGCAGCGCCCGCTGCGCCGCCGGCTCGGCATCGACTCCCGTCAGGTAGGCGTGGAGGGCCTCCCGGTACGAGGCGAAGGCCGAGCCGTCCTTGCCGGCGATCGCAGGGCCGGCGAGGACCAGGGGGGCGAGATCTTCGCGTACGCCCGTGATCAGGGCGAAGACAACGGCATTCGTCCAGTTGCCGGCGCCCGCCGCCTGGTCGCGCGCGGCGAGGCAACGCAGG
This sequence comes from Streptomyces sp. NPDC054932, assembly GCF_053610205.1. Classification (NCBI taxonomy): domain Bacteria; kingdom Bacillati; phylum Actinomycetota; class Actinomycetes; order Kitasatosporales; family Streptomycetaceae; genus Streptomyces; species Streptomyces sp. NPDC054932. The sequence goes on from NZ_JBSGXU010000116.1 coordinate 8,484, forward strand.
TTCTGGCCGTCGATGCTCACCTCGGCCTCGGTACCCGGCTCCGCCAGGGCGATGCGGAACAGGGCCGCCCCCAGCCGGGAAGCCAGCCGCAGGTTCGAGAGCTGGGCGTCCGTGACGTCGGCCGAGTCACCCGCGCGCAACTTGAAGAGGAGCTCCTGGTAGTGCATGGCGCTCTCCAGCTGCGACAGGGCAAGGGGCTTCCCCTCTTCCGAGGTGAGGGCCTCCTGGGTGGACTGGTCCCACAGGGCTTCGATCATCGGGTTCACGGGCCGTCCGCCGGCCGGCCGCTGGACCACCAGCGGGCCTGCCGCCAGCGCGGCGACCGCGTCCGGCCGCCGGTCGCGGCCGAGGCCTCCCACCCTCGGGCCCCGGGCTTCGAAGCCGGTGACCAGGGCGTGCGGGAGGTAGTCGGAGTGGGCGGCCGGCATCCAGCCCAGAGTCCGGTACGCGACCGAGGCCAGGCCGAGCGGCAGAAGCGGGAGGAGACTGGCCGGCGAGGCGGCGGGACCGTGCGCGGTGGCGTGCGTGAGCAGGAGGGCCGCCAGTCCGGAGTCGAAGGCATCCCTGTCCTCGGCGGCCAAGGCGCGCAGGGTCCTCAGCGCCAGACTGTCCGGGCGGTCGAGGAGGCTTTCGCCGGTCTCCTCGGCCCGGCGTCGGACGCGGGCCAGTGCGGCGTCGATGGCGGCGAGCTTCGCCTGCGCGCTCGGCGGGTACTCCGTATCGTTTCCGGTGTCGTCGAGGAACTGGGCCGTGAAGCCGGTGATCAGCTCGCCCGCGGGGCTTCCCTGTGCCGCCTCGGCGAACTTCTGGCGGGCGAAGTGGAAGGCCTCACCGTGCCACTGAGCCCTGTCCCTGAGAAGCGCGAGACAGAACGCGTCGATCCACTCGCCAGGAGTGATGCTCTCCTGGGTGTCGTCCTCGTCGCCCGGGTCGTAACTGATGCCGAAGTTCACGTGGTCGAGGAAGACCCGGAACGTGCAGTGCGGGTGGTACGCCGCGAAGGAGACGGCGCCGGCCGCGGCCTCGGCGGCGTCCTTGAGAACGGCCTCGGCCTCCGGAGTGTCCAGGCTGGGCGTCTCGACGGAGAGGGCGCCCAGGTAGTCGAGGAAGTCCTCGGCGATCGACTGCCATTCGTAGGTGGCCATCCGACCGGCCTTCGACATGGACCGGACCTGCCCCCCGATCCGGTTCGCGAAGTCCTCGCGGGCCGCCGAAACAACTGCCTCGCCGACCTGATGACGCTCTATCCGCACTGTGCTGCTCCTTGATGCCGGTCCGTCCGGACAGCCTAGGCGCGGCATCCGACAGAACGATGACGACGGACCTGGCCAAGGCGCGGGAATGACTGGAGTCCCGGACGGACGGAGCAGGCCAGTCCGCGGCCGCCGGTTGAGAGGGCCGAACATCTCCCGTCTGCTCAGCCGCTCTTGGCGTTGGTGAGGGCGTCGGCGAGTTCGTCGTGGCTCATGCCGGACCGGCCGCGGATCCGGGCCTTCGCCGCCTTCTGGTACAGCTCGGCCTTGGGGTCAGCGACTGCAGCGACCGGGAGCGGGAGGTTCCCGGCGAGCTGGTGGTGCGTTTTCGCGGGGGCCGGGTCCTTCCCCGTGCAGGGTGCCGTGCCGCACAGGAGCTGGAGTTCACGGAGAGTCAGGTGCTGCCCTGGACAGACAGTGTGATGGGGTGGGTGCGTGCGAGATTGCAGCGCGCAGGGACACAGAGGGGCATAAATGCGGGGCAACATACGCCGACACGGGTCGTGGCGGAGAGTGGCGGCCATGATCGTCGCAGTCGGGGCGATCAGCGCGGGCACGGTGATGCCGGCGGCCGCCGATACCGACCTGCCGGAGTACCTCACGAAGATGCGAGCCCAGGAGATGTGGAAGGTCGCAGACGGCACCGGAATCACGGTGGCCGTCATCGACAGCGGCGTCAAAGATCTTCCAGGGCTCAAGGGGCGGGTCCTGCCCGGTGTTTCGTTCATGGAGCCGCCGGTCGGCCACCCGGATCAGACGTACCCGGCGCACGAGGATTTCGTCGGGCACGGGACCACCATGACCGCAGCGATCGTCGGTGACGGCTCGGGGGGCGGCCCGCAGGGCCTCGCTCCCGGCGCCCGGGTCATGCCCATCCGTACCAGTATCGGCACGCCCATGGCTTTCGGCGCGATCGGCGAAGCGGCCAAGGGAGTTCGGTACGCTGCCGATAACGGAGCCAAGATCATCAACCTGTCCATCGGCGGCTGGTGGTCCTTTGACAAGCTCCGGCCTGCTGTCGAGTACGCGCAGAGCAAGGGGGTGCTGATCTTCACCGCCATGGGTAACGAAGGCGCGGAGAAAAACTCCACCAACCCCATCGCCATACTGGGGGGAGTCCTCGGCGTCGGAGCCGTCGACATCAACGGTGACCCCATGCCGTTGTCCTCCCACGGGCAGGACACGGACCTGGCCTCCTTCGGTGGCAAAGCCCCGGTCCGCTGCAAGGAGAACACCGCCTGGTGCATGTCGGACGGAGGTACCTCGTACGCCACAAGTCTCGCCTCCGCCTCCGCCGCGCTCGTCTGGTCGGCACACCCCGACTGGACCGCGAACCAGGTGGCCCGCGTCCTCATCCAGACCGCCGGTGCCCCCCGCGACGGCGTCAAGCGCAACGACTACGTCGGCTACGGAATCCCCCGCCCCAGCAAGGTGCTCCTCGATCACGCGGGAGACCCGGGGGCGCCCGACGCTGACCCCTTGGACGGCCCGGCCCCCTCGAAGGCCCCCACCCCCGGCGCGGGCCAAACAGCTGCTGCGGCGCCACGCGCGGAATCCGCGGCTGCGAAAGCCGGCTTCTCCTGGCAGTGGCCGGCACTCGGCGCCGTCGCTGCCGTGTGCCTCGGCCTCGGCATCACGGTGTTCGTCAAGCGCCGCCGCCGTTGACCCCGGGCCAGCCTGCCCCGGACAGCATGAACATGGCTGCGCCCCGCCCCGACCATGCGGAGACGGGGCGCCGTCAGGCACCGGCCTGCCACACTTGAGGCCACCCGAGGGAAGGGACGCCGTGAGTGCAGAATTCGTCCGTCTGACCGTCACCGACACCACCCATGGGGCGCCGTGCGTCGTGTCGATGTCCTACAGGCGCGAGCTGTGGAATGACGTGACGGAGCACGACCGCGAGCAGCTGCGCCTGATCGCCCGGGCCCGGTACGGCAGCTGGTTCCGCGACGAGTTCGGGTTCCGGCTTTCCGACTCCCACCTGGACGCCCTGCCCGTGACGGCTGACTGATCCCTACCCGTTGCCGGCGGCCCGCCGCCCTTCACCGCGGCCTCGACCTTGTTCCGCGGCTCCCCGATCTCTTTCGCGTACACGGTCACCGCGGCCTGTGCCGCAGCCGCCCGGTCCCGCCACGCCTGCAGAGCCTCCGACGTCGGGCTCTTCAATACCGCAGCATGTGCCGCGTCCGAGGCGGCCTGGAGACGGATCAGGCGCTGAGGAACTGCTTGCCCGTGCGCTGCTGGTACGTGGCCGGGGACAGCAGCACCTGGCGAACGGTCGGGATCACCTTTCAGAGGACACCGTGCCACCCACCCCCCACGGGCCCGGTTCGCGCGAACCCGGCCCCGAGCGGCCGTTGCTCCCGGGGCCCGCGGGCATCAGGCGGCCCTCGGGGGTTCCGGGAAGGCCAGGGCGGGCGAGTCGCCCGCCCACCACACGCCGATCACGAACGCAGCCGTGGCCTCCACGTATGCCGCCCGGTCCAGCCCGCCAGCCGGCATCGGGCTCCACCCCATCGCGGTGATCAGCTCCACGACGTGCTCGGCGGCCCCCGGGTCGTCCGTGCAGAACGGCACCGCGGGCGGGGGCGCGCCGAAGACGCCCGCCGGGTGCTTCCACATGCTCACGTGGGCCAGGTTGAAAGCCTTCACCACGCGTGCGCCCGGCGCCGCCGCCCCGATCAGGCCGGCCACGCTCTCCCCGGCGCCGGTCGTCAGCATCACGCCGCCGGGCCCGGGGGCGAGGGGGTTCGTGCAGTCCACGACCGTCCGCCCGGCCAGTGCCCTGGCGTGCTCCCGCGCCAGCGACGGCGCCGCCCCGGCCGGTACGGCGAGCAGCACCACCTCCCCATACCCCGCAGCCTGCGCGGGCGTCCCGTGTCCGGCCGCCCCGATCCGCCCGGCAAGCGCCTCGGCAGCGGCCGCGTCCCGCCCGCCGACGAACACCTCGTGCCCGACCCGTGCCCACGCGCCGCCCAGTGCCGCCGCCATGTCCCCCGTACCCAGTACACCTATGCGCATCGTCGTGTTCCCTCTCGTCCTGTCTCGTCCTGCTCGTTCCGTTCTGCGGGATGACGCTACGGACGCCGACGCGCACCGTTCGGTGTCCATCGGCGGAGGCAGGATGGGCGGCATGGAGAAACTGACCGATCCTGCCGCGGGCCTGCCGGACCTCGCGTACACGGCGGACTGTCGGGCGCGCGTCGCCTTCGAGGTGCTGGCAAACCGCTGGGACAGCGTCGTGGTCTTCACGCTCGGGGTGACCGGCCCGATGCGGCCCCGCGCGCTGGTGGCGCGAATCGGCGGGATCAGCCCGAAGGTTCTGAACGAGGCACTGCGAAGGCTGGAGTACAACGGCCTCGTCGAACGCCGCGCGTACGCCGAGGCCCCGCCGCGCGTGGACTACGCCCTGACCGAGGCGGGCACGGCGTTGCTCACGCCGATGCGGGCGATGGGCGCGTGGGCCGCGCGATACGCGGACGACGTACTCGACGCGCAGGACCGGTACGAGATCCGCTGAGCCCGGGAAGACGGTGATGCCCTGGCCGTGGAGACAGCGGCTGAGTGCGGCGCCGTATGAGCCCGTGCACTCCACCCCGGCTTGGCTGAGGTGACCCGGTGTCCGGGCCCGGTCCGGTAACTGTTCGCCGGTGGGGCGGGGTGGGCGGCGGACCGGCTGACGGAGGTGCTCGGGGCGCCGTTGCCGCGGTGCCTGCCGCGGGTGACGGCGTCTGCGGTGCCGTCCCTTCGGCGCCATGAACGACCGGCTGCGCGCCGCGCTGCACAAAACGTGGGGCGACGCGGTGTGTCCGGTCGTCGAAGGGCCGGGTGCACGCCGTCCCGGGCGCGCCCTGCCGTGCTCCTCGGCCTGCCCGGGGCGGACCCCGGGTCCTGACACCTGACGTCCTCCGTTCCTTGCTGCTGTCGCTGGGGCGCCGATATGGCGTGCGTGGGTGAGGCCCGGTGCCCAGAGCGCTCTGGGGGCAGCAGTACCACCGAGCCGCCCCAACGTCACCGGCCGCTGATCGGCCCGCTGGCCGGTGTGGTGCACAGCCGAGTCCCGCTACGCCCGCGAACACGCCGAGAAGCGGGCCGCCCCGATCGCGAGACCAAAGCGAACGGCTGAATCGGCTGGCTCTATTCCTGGATCGTGGGTTCTGGCTCCAGAAACTGAGCCAGAACCCACTCCCGTGTACGACGCCAGGTATCCAACCGCGCTGGTTGTTATGGCCGCCCAGGTGTGGGCGCGCGCGGTCGGCGTTTCTGGATCCACCAGATAATCCATCCCGTCACGAACACGCTGAGGGGGTTCACTGCTCCCCGGAGGATGCTGTGTCCGGCTGTCCGGACAGGTCCCGAAGGGAAAACCACCAACAAGCAGCTACACGGACGAGATCGATGGAGCCCGGGTCACCTACTGCATGACCAAGCTGCGGACCGTCACGATCGTGCAGTGCCCCGGACCTGTCCGGGCCCACCTTGAGTCGAAGTACGAGGGCTGACATCTTCCGTGACTGAATGAGCCGGCCTCAGCAGGGCCCGGCGACGTACCGCCGTCACGAGAGGAATTGTGCGAGAGCGCCGCTCAGGGTGGCCGCGAGAGCGAACGTCACAGCGAAGGCGGTGGCGGCCCGGGCGAGAGCCGCAGGGTACGTGGCGCCGTCCAAGCGGGCGAGCTTGGCAGCGCCAACAGAGGTCAGCAGCGCGAAGAGGAACACCAGCGCGGTGGTGAGCAGGACAACGACAAGACCGGACACGACCAGCTCCCTGCAGACGGTGGGGTTTTGACGTGCCGAATATTGCGGAACCGGTGTGCGCCGGGGCTCGGGCCGGACGATGATGAACACCGGCGAACACCCCGAACCGGGGCGGGCAGGTGCATGTGAGTGAGTGCAGGGGGCGAGAAGAAGCCCTTGAAGAGCTGCGGCAGAGACTGGCCGACGGGCTGGCCGGCGCTCGGCTGTCCAAGAAGCAGGTCGCGGGGGCGGCCGGGCTGAGTCGCACCACCGTGCAGGAGGCGTTCCGGCAGGGGGCGGGTGCCCCGTCGGCCGAGACGGTTGTGGCTATCGCACGCGTGCTGCGTCTGCGGGAGCGAGAACTGCTGAGTCTGCGGCGGGATGCCGCGGCCGAGGCTGCCTCCCCACCGGGCCGGGAGCAGGGGCCGGCGAAGCCGATCAGCGAATGGGATCCGCACGACCTGGAGGTGCACCCGGCCGGGTCCTCCACCGCTGGGCAGGGGCTTGCGGCAGGTGCCGGGACGCTGCCGGGCTATGTCCCGCGGGCCCACGACGATGTCCTGGCGGAGTCGGTGCGCGATGCTCAAGAGGGTCGTAGCCGGATCGTGGTCCTGGTCGGAGCGTCCTCGACCGGCAAGACGAGGGCTTGCTGGGAAGCCGTCCAGCCGCTCGCTCGACAAGGGTGGGGGCTGTGGCATCCCTTCGCCCCCAAACGAGCCCGAGCCGCGCTGAAGGACCTGCAGCGGGTGCAGCGGTGCACGGTGGTGTGGCTCAACGAGGCCCAGCACTACCTCGGTGATCCCCGGCTGGGCGAGCAGGTCGCGGCCGCTGTCCACGGTCTGCTCACGGACCATGATCGCGGGCCGGTACTGGTCCTGGGCACGCTGTGGCGGGAGTATGCCGACCAGTACATGGCCCTCCCGACACCAGGAGGTGCCGATCCGTACAGTCGCGTCCGCGAACTGCTCACCGGCCACACTCTCACCGTCCCGGACACCTTCGACCGGCAGGCGCTGCGCACAGCGGCCAGGTTTGCAGAACGCGGCGATCGGCTGCTGGCCGACACCCTCACCCGGGCCGGCTCCGACGGGCGGGTCACCCAGGATCTGGCCGGCGCACCTGAACTGCTGCGCCGCTATGAGCACGGCACCCCGGTTGTCAGGGCGGTGCTGGAGGCGGCGATGGACGCTCGTCGCCTCGGCATGGGCCTGCACCTTCCGCAGGACTTCCTCACCGACGCCGCGATCGACTACGTCAGCGACCAGGACTTGGCCGGGCTCACCGAGGACTGGTCGGAATCGGCATTCGCTGATCTGACCCGTCCGGTCCATGGCAAACAGGCACCCCTGACCCGCGCCGGTGGCCGCCCCCGGCGCTACCCTCCCGGCATCATCATCCCGGTCACTGCATCGGTACCGGCGGCGGCGCCGGGCTTCCGGCTCGCCGACTACCTCGAACAGCACGGGCGTGCCACTCGCCGGGCCATCTGCCCACGCGCCTCCTTCTGGCACGCCGCCTGTACCCACCTCACCCGGCCCGACGACCTCCTCAACCTTGCGGAGGCAGCCGAAAGGCGGTACCGCCTCCAATGGGCCCACCACCTCCGCCAGCGGGCCGCGGACGCCGGCAGCACCGACGCCCTCGTCGAGCTGGCCCGGACGCGGAAGGAGGCCGGGGACCGGGAGAGAGCCGAAGCCCTGTACCGGCAGGCCGCCGAAGCCGGCAGCACACGCGCCCTGTTCTTCCTCTCAAGACTGCGGGACGAGGCGGGGGACAGGGATGGGGCTGAAGCCCTGGCCCGGCAGGCCGCTGACGCCGGGGACACCGCCGCATTGCGCGTTCTCGCGCAGACTCTGGAAGAGGCCACCGCCTGGGACGGAGCCGCGGCCTTGTACCGGCGAGCCGCGGAAGCCGGCGACACCGACGCCCTGGTTGACGCGGCGCGGATGCGGGAGAAGGCCGGGGACCGGGACGGAGCCGCAGCCCTCGCCCGACAGGCCGCCGACGCCGGCAGCGCTCACGCCTTGAGCTGGCTGGCGCGCCTGCGGGAGGAGTCGGGGGACCGGGACGGAGCCGAAGCCCTGGCCCGGCAGGCCGCCGAAGCCGGCGACACTCACGGTCTGTCCTTCCTGACCCGGCTGCGCGGGTTGGCAGGGAACTGGGAAGCAGCTGAAGCCCTGGCCCGGCAAGCCGTTGCCGTCGGCGACCACGACGTCCTGGTCGAGCTGGCGGGGCTGCGGGAGAAGGCCAACGAGCGGGACCGAGCCGCGGCCTTGTACCGGCAAGCTGCGGACGCCGGCAGCACCGACGCTGTGGTCGAGCTGGCGCGCCTGCGGGAGGAGTCGGGGGACCGGGACGGAGCCGAGGCTCTCGCCCGGCGGGCCGCCGACGGCGACAGCCACGCCCTGGGCGTTCTGATGCTGATACGGATCTTGACAAGGGACTGGGAGGGAGCCGAAGTCCTGGCCCGGCAAGCCGCTGCCGCCGGCGACCACGACGCCCTGGTCGAGCTGGCGCGGGCGCGGGAGAAGGCCGGGGACCGGGACAGGGCCGACGCCCTGGCCGAGAAACTCGCAGACCTCGGCAACGGCTACGCCCTGGTCGAGCTGGCGCGGATGCGGGAGAAGGCGGGGGACCCGGAGGGAGCCGACGCCCTCGCCCGGCAGGCTGCCGACGTTGGCGACGCCGGGTGGTTTCTCGGTGGCCGGTGGCGATACGGGCTGGATGCGGAGGGCCGACCAACACCTCCCTGGGAGTAGGAGATCGGGTGGGCTGCGCGGGTCCGTGCTGTGCCCCGGCGGTCATCTTGCGGGGGAACCCCGGGCCTTCAGGCATGGGAGGACATGGTTCCCCGCTGCTCCGCAAACGCGTCCTTCTCCCAGAACAGCGAACAGGTGCCCCGGCAGACAGGACTGTCAGACGCATGCTCGCGCAGGTCTTTGGCCCTGCACGGCGGCACTTCTGTTGCGGTGGGGCGGTGACGCGGGGCCGCCTCTCTCGTGTGGTGATTCGCGGTGCCGATGGATCCGGTGGAGAAGTTCCGCCGGCTCCAACGCCTGATGCCGATCCCGAATTTCGCTCTGACCGGAGTTTCGTGAAAACCCAGGTCAGCGGCAGCCGCCCATACCTGGAGATCTGCGAACGCGGCCACCGCGGCAGCCGCCAGGTCGTCCGCAAACACCTCGCCGCCCTCCGAGCCGGATACGCAGAACCCGTCCGTGCCGACATATCCAGCCCCGCAAGATCACCGAGCTCCTCCGCCACAGGCGTGGTTTCCTGCTGACCCAGTGGATCCGTCAGGCGGAGCAGGACGCTCCGAAGCCGGTCAGGGGCTTTGCAGGATTCCTCCGCCAGGATCTCGACGCCGTCACCGCCGGCCTCACGCTTCACTGGAGCTCAGGCGTCGTCGAAGGCCATGTCAACCGCGTGAAAACGCGCGAGCGAGCGATGTACGGTCGGGCCTCCTTCACGCTCCTCCGGACCCGGATCCTCACTCAGGGTGAGTAGCGGTCAGGCGACCGCCGTGGTTCGAGAATCCTGCGGGCTTCCCCGCTCACGGCGTTATCCGCATCCGATGCCAACGCTGAGCACAGTGCCGCGAGCCGTTCCCCGTCCTCTGCGGACTGACCGCAGACATTGAGGATTGCAGCATCAAGGTGATCGCCAGAGTCGTCATCCGCGCTGGCGAGCGCGGCCAGCACCATGCGCAGACCAAGCACGTCCCAGCGTCCGAGCAGAGCCTGCGCCGTCTCTTGAATGACGAAAGTGTCGCGACCATCCAGCAACAGCCGGTGCAAGACCTCAGCCACTTCGGGAACCTCCGCGACGGCGGCCAGACGCCGGCCTGAGGCCGCTCTAACAGACCATGACGCCGAAGTAGACCCCTGAAGATATGGGGTCAGCTCGTCATCAAACTCGGAACGGGTCATGGTTCTCACTCTGGCATACCCCTTTCGCCCGCACTTTCGGCCCTCACGCAATCGCGGTCAGAGCCCGAATTCTCCTCAGGGCTACTCTTCGCCCCAGTTGGTTCACTCTGTGAACCAACTGGGGAACGTGGGGAGCGAGAGCGGACCTGACGTGGTTGCTCTTAACTGGCGTCAGAGCTGTGGGGGATGATCGGGCCATGCTGCAAGCGAGAGACAAGCGCGGTCGTCAGGTGAGGAATCCGGGGCCCACGGCCTTGAGCCGGATGGTGGCGAACCTCGGCCGGGGCAACGCCTTCGTGATCGTCGAGCGAGTCGACGATGAGGCGGTCGGTGATCTGGCAACGGTCCCGGGGTGCTGACCGCTCCTGAACCCGCCCGCTCTGAAGCCGTGATCCACCCCGCTATGACCGACCTGATGGCCCGCCGCCTCACCGGCGAAGCCACCATCTCGTGGCGCGACGCGGTATAACCGGATGAAACGCCAATTACGGGATGGAACATCGGGAGGACGCGACCTCTGAGAGTGCTTGCCCCTGCCATCGCTCAAATGAAGTCGGAGGCGTGACCGTGCGCCCAGTGGCGGAAGGTGCGAGCTGGACTTCCCGTTATTCGGTCGAGTGTGAGGTAGGCATCGTCCTCCGGGGCCCTCGTGCCAGCGGGTTCATCTGTGATGCCTTCGATGCCGTCGTAGCTTTCGAATCCGAACAGGAAGTCTGCGTTCGCGGCCGCGAAGCCCCCCTGGGCTCGGTAGAAGTCGCGGGCTTGTTCGGCGGAGACCTCATCGAGCGTGATCTGTTCTCCGATCGCCTCTGCGATCACTGCAACCTGTTCGCGTTTGGTGAGACTTTCCGGTCCAATGATCGTGTCGATCCGTCCGAGGCGGTGTGGGTCGAGCAGGTTGGCCAGGATGACGTCGGCAACGTCGGCCTCATGGATGGGATGCCCGATCTGATCAGGAAAGGGCTCCACAGCTCGGCGACTTACCTTGATCGCTGGTCCCCATATGAGGAGCGAGTTTGTCGCGAACTCACCGGGACGCACGATGCTCCAATCCAGTCCTGAGTCCATGACGGCCTGCTCGACGACGGCGTTGTACGCCGTGTCGTAGCCGGCCGTTACGGCGGCGGAGGAGACCACAACCACGTGCTCGACGCCCGCCTGTTTTGCGCGAGAGACGACCGCCTCAACGGTCTCAGGGCCCGCGATCAGGACGAGTTGCGCGGCACCGTCGAATGCGTGCCTCAGTGTGGACGGGTCGTCCAGGTCGCCGAAGACCACGTCCGCACCATCCGGCAGTGAGGCGCGTTGCGGGTGTCGCGAGATTCCGCGCACCGTGTGACCGGCATCAAGCAGCCCTGCGACGACCGGGTGGCCGATCGTCCCAGTGGCCCCGGTGACAACAATGGGAGAGGGCTTCTTTAAGTGAGACATAGTTTTTCACTATAAGACGTCGACGAATCATGATGCATCCGAGAAGCGGCCGCAGTCCGGACACGCAGAGCCCGTCGCGCTGCCTCTCGCCGCCACCTCGGCCGTCCCGAACGCGGCCGTAACCGCTTCGGCATCCACTTCGTCGATACCGGCGAATGCCAGTGAGTCCCAGAACGGTGCATCGGTCTGCATGACCAGCACCATCACCGTCCACAGCCGAACGCAGCAGCGGCCGACAGACACCTGAGGGAGCGTCAATTCTGATCGTCGGACGACAAGGCGTACGCGGTCTTGGGGACCGCTGGACCTGGCTCGTCCTGGCCGCACACGCTCAGCTCCGCCTCGCCCGCCCCCTCGCACGGGATCTGCGCCGGCCGTGGGAGCGGCCGGCGGAACCGAACAGACTCACGCCCGCCCGGGTCCGCCGCGGGTTCAGGAACCTGCACGCGAAGACGGGCACGCCAGCCGGTGCACCAAAACCCACCCGCCCCGGCCCTGGCCGCCCGCTCGGCTCGAAGAACCGGCGGCCCGCCACCCGTTACGACGTCGGACGAGTCCTGCACCCGACCCACCACAAGGTCGGCACCAAACCCCGACGAACCTGATGAACGGCAAGAACGGCCCTGCTTAACCGAGCACCGAAGGGCCGGTTGGTTGGCCGATTTCCGCAGGCCAGTCAGGCCGCCACCTGGTCAGGAACTCGGTCCAGTCCTTACGCAAGAAGTTCGGATCCAGGGGCTTCAGACGTATTTGGTGCGGCCAGTCCGTCCACCACACCTCGAACCGGGTGACGACGCCTTCCGTTGGCCAAGCCTCTGTCTCGGCAGGCAGGAGAAGTACGTCGACGAAGCCCCCCACCGCAAGCCCGATGTCTACGAACACGCCGATCGCCCCCGGCCGGGGAACGCGGACGACCGTTCCTGTGAACACCTGCCCAAATCGCAACTGGGCGCGGATTCGACCCCACTCGACATCACTGACCACAGCACATCATCGCACTGCGAGTACGCGCGGGAAGAAGGGTAAAACGGCAAGCTCAGGCCTGGCCAAAGCCGCGCTCCTTTCGCGGAACGACCCGTTTCGCAAGCCCGGAAGCGGGCCGGGCGCCAGCCCGAAAGCAGCCCCCGGGAAGGTGCTGCTGTCCCCCGCGGGGATGGATCCGGGCCTCGTGTACGCGTGGGTGGCTTGTGCGGTGTGTCCTCAACTGCCCTTGAAGAACCGGATACTGATGAATATCGGCACCCTTCCGATGTAGGGCCTGGTTGACGGGTCATCGATGCTCGATTTGGGGTCTGGTTCGTGATGCGTGTGCGGCGTGAGGTCTGCGACGAGTACGTGGCAGGGTGCTGCCGGTGCCGGTCTGGCGGCGGGCGATCCGTTCCGTCACTGCCCTCACCTCCAGCCGCCGTGGGCGCTGAGGGTGAGGAGTGGGGGCGGGCCCGCCGGTGCACGCGTGTTCGGGCGCGGGGGTGTGGCCCCGTGTCCGTGCGGTGCTATTCGCGGTCGTGGCCGGCGGCGGTGATGACGGCGATGAGGACGAGGAGGCTGACGGCGAGGGTGGTGACCTGGTCGGCGTCCCAGCCCTGTTGGAGAGCGAGGACGATGATGGCGGCCACGACGTAGGGCCAGTTGCGGCGCGGGGGCATGCTGGGAGCAGCCATGACGGGTCTCCGGTTTTCGGGATTGGGCGGAGACTCACCGTCGCGGGCCACGACAATGTTCGCTTCGGCCGATCAGCGTTTTCACAGGTCGCCGGCCGGAAGGACGGGACAGCCGGCGCGTTGTCCTGCGGGACAGATCTCTTCAGGGGGCGGGATGGCGGGGCGGCCGCAAGGCGAGCTGCGGGGGCGGACGGACGAGGCCAACGCCCTGGCCGTGTGGCTGCGGAACGTCACGAGAGGGAAGACGACCCGCACGTTGGTGGAGGAGCTGAAGGCTGAGGGCTTCCCGTACGCGAGGACGTCGTGGAGCGAGGTCCTCAGCGGCAGCCGCCCGCCATCCAGGGAACTGATCGAGGCAGTGGTGCGCCGCTACGTCACGACGGATGGGGCCGCCCGGCTCCGGGAGGGCCTGCGGCTCCTGGAAGCGGCGAAGCGGGCAGGGCAGGCCCTCCGGGACGGGGTGCTCCCGCCGGCTGATCCGGAGGGCGCACGGCTGGGTCCGGTGGCGCAGGCGTACAAGGACCTGGCCGCCGCCCAGCAGAGCAACGCCGAAGCCTGGCAGAGGCTCCACGAGTCCGAGGCCCAGCGCCGGGCTCTGGAGAAGGCGGTGTCCTTGCTGCAGGTGCAGTGCACCAGGCTGGAAGTCCAGCTGGAGCAGGACAGGGAAGGGCGTGCCGAGCTGGAACAGGAGCTGGAGCAGCTGCGGGAGTTCTGGGACCGGGCCGGTGGGCAGCTGGAACACGCCCGCCGTCTGGAGGAGAAGGCCTTCACGATCCGTGCAGCGGCTGAGCAGCGGGTGGTCCGGGACGAAGCGGCGCTGCGGGCCTTGGGCAGGGAGGCGGTACTGGAGGCTGAGGTAGCCCCGGTTACCGGGGAGCAGAGACTGCCTGCTCTGAACGAGCTCGCGCAATTCCTGGAACTGGTCGAGGAACGGCTGGAAGCCCAGGACGCGGAGCTCGACGAGCTTGGCGAGGAAGTCGGTCTCCGGCCTCCAGCCCGTGCCGGCACCGCGGCGGCCGGGCCGCCGGTTGTCCCGGGACAACCGGCGGACGAACGCGACCGGCCGACTGACCTGTCTGTCCCGGGACAACGGCAGGACAGCCAGGACAACGCCGTGAACAGCGAAATCGACGGCGTCGGACAGAGGGACAAACAGCTCCTGGACCTGCTGGAGACCGTGCACACTGCCGCGGACATGGCGCGCTCGTTCAAGCACTTGGAGGAGCGCTACGGCAGCCCGCCCCGGTTGACGCTGGCCGGGCTGGCAGCCAAGGCCTTCGGCGACAAGCCGGACACCGCCCAGCGGTGGGCGGCGGCGCAGGTGCTGAGAATGGGCACGGGCAAGCCCATGGCCCGGGAGCATCTCGAGGCGCTGGTCGCAGCCCTGGACGCCACCCCCGAGGAAGTCGACGCCTTCGAGCGCGCGCACGACCGTGTGGGGAAGGCTCACGCTCTGCTCGCGTCCGAGGCGCCTGCCCCAGTCTTCGCGGTCCGCCCGAAGGACCCGTCCCCCGTGGCGTCGGGTCCCGGGACGCCCCCGCAGCCCACGGCGGCCCGCTTCTGCGAGCCGGCGCCGGTGTTCGTGGGCATCCTTGTGGTCAGTCTCGCGCTTATCGTCATCGGGCTGTTCCAGCACACCCCCGGACCTTTCGCGGATGCCCAGCTGACGACCGCCGGATGGTGGTTCACCGGCAGCGGCTTCTTCGTGGGCGTGGCCCCTTTCATTTCCCTGGGCGTGTGGGATGCGAGGAGGAATCCTGTCGCCCCGGGCGAGACGGACGGCCAGCCGTACGACCAGACGTACGGCTACCCCCCCGATGGGGTGAGCGGCCCGGGCCCAGGCACTTTCCATGGGCCGGTGATGGAGTGGTACCCCGAAGGCGGGATCCGCTGCGCGCATCTGCGCTTGGACTGTACGGGCAGGGCAGGTGATCGCGGCGACGGCCGGTGACGCCCGGACTCATCGATTTGGATCATGTGGCGGGTTGCTGCCGTCGGGTCCGTTGCCCGGGGGCCGGTGGTCTGAGCGCCGGCGCCGGGGGCTTGCCGGACGGCCCCCGGGGTCCCCCGGCCGGGGAGGAGGCCGGGGTGCGGGGTGGTGTCCGGGTGCCGTACGGATCCGGGCGGCAGCCCGTCGTGCGGGCGGGCCTGCCCCCATGACGCCAGGGGGAAGGGCGGCATGCGGCGGGGCCCGCTCCGGAAGCACCCCACCCCCAGGCAAAAGCTTCCGGTATCCACGCGTCTGACCCAGCCGCCCGCCCCCAAACGCCGTCCCCTCCCAGAGTTCTGAGAGAGCGTCAAGGACTGCTGTGATCTCGCGACACGTGAACGCAGCTACCGGGGTGAGCTCCGGATGCCGTGCCGGCCGGGGCGCCGCACGCTGGAGGCATGGCGGACCAGACGGAGATCGTGATCCATCCCGTGTCGCCGCAGGGCGGGCGCAAGGTCACCGCGCACGCGCTCGGCGTGGACGCGGACCTCGGCCGGGCGTTCACGCCCGCGGACGTGTCGGAGTTCCTGCGGCGGGCCGGTCTGGAGGATGTGGATCTGTCCGAGGACGGGCCGGTCCGGTGGGAGGGCGGCGGCCCCGAGGTGTGGACCGGCGACGCCTGACGGCCCCGGGCCCCAGATGACCGGGTGCCCCCAGAACCGGTGCGCCGTCGAGCCGTGCGCTGAACGTCCTCACGCGGAGGAGATGGCGGGCGCTGCGGGGGCGGGGTCAGGGGATGCGGAGGCTGGCGATGAGCCGTTCGTGCATGGCCTTCAGGGCCTTCTCGTTCGCTTCGGGACCGAGGGCCAGGGCCTGCACGAGGTGCTTGTCGTCCGCTATGAGGCGGATGAAGCCGGTCAGGGTCGCGCCTTCGGCCTCGGAGGTGAGACGTGCGTCGAGGGCGGGACGGCCGTCGAATGTCACCTTCCGCACGTTACTGCTGGTCAGGGGCTCGACAGTGTTCTGCATGTACGACTCGAGAATGCGCTGGAGATTGTCCTCGAGCGGGTACCGGTCGCCCGGCATGTCGTGGACGGCGAAGCCGACCGCTCCGTCCGGGGTCTCCACGATGTACGCGCGCACGTCGACGGGCTTGCCGTCGACGGAAACGGTCGCCTTCCGGACGGTGGCCTTCCCGGGAAGCTCTGCGGTGATGCCACTGGGCGGATCGGTGGTCTCCACCCAGTCCACGGCGGGCGTAGCGGGTAGGGCCGTGACGTGCAGCGGCGCAGGGGCGGAGGGGGCGGCCAGCGCGGCGGAAGCCGGCACACCTCCTGCGATGAGGACCGCGGAGGCCGAAAGCATCACAAGGCGCTGTGTCCGGGAACGGTGCGTCATACCGATCACTTCCCATCAGGTGCTCGCTGACCGGCGGCCCGGGCGCCCGCTCCCGGGCCCTCTCCCAGCGTCCGTCCCGATCACTCGGGACGCACCCGGGCGAAACGGATGGCGCCCGGCTCCCGGCCGGGAGCCGGGCGGCGCCGTGACCGGGCCGGCATGGATCCATGTGTCCTGGAGACGGTCGAGCGCACCGCTCAGGCGCGGCGGAACAGGTCGCCGATATCCACCGGATTCCGGCGGCGCCACGAGGAGTCTGGCCGGCGGGGGCTGGCCAGACACGCATACAACTCGTCCCGGAAGTGCGACGCTTCCGCGAGCGCTTTCCCCGGAGCGGAGCGGTTGACCATCTGGGTCTTGTCCCAGATCGCGTCCTGGTGGGCACGGGCCAGGACCGCGATGGCCTGGGCAAGCTCGCTGTCGGCGGGCAGCGGCCGGTGGGCGGCCTTGTCGGTGCGGAGGATGTTGGCCAGAACCCGGGCGTCACCAGCATCCGATTCGGCCCGGGCAACGCTGCTGCGATCCCGGTAGCGGGCGGCGGCCAGCGGGTTGATGGCGTAGATCTCCCTACCCGTGGCGCGCAGGCACCGGGGCAGAAGGCCGCGGGGGGTCTCGATTGCTACCGGTATGGGGTCTTCGGGGTTGTCGCCGTGATGGGCGAGCAGTTCCATGAGTGCGTGGAAGCTCCCCGACTGCCGCTCCGGCAACGCCGACCTCCGCTGGGTGCTCATCCATCTCGTCGAGGAGACCGGACGGCGCGCGGGGCACGCGGACATCGTGAGGGAGCTGCTTGACGGGCGGCGGCCGCGAAGCTGGGGGCTGTACGGGTCGCGCCGGCCACGCTGCTGGGCGTCGCGGCGCTGGATGCCCCCGAGCATCTGGTGGAGATCGAAGTCACCGCCGTCCTCGGCTGAACCGGCGGGCCTTGGCCGCGCCGGTCTGTTCGGGGCGCGGT